>NZ_AP041141.1:303750-607500 GCF_055397545.1 Pseudoalteromonas sp. 11L1
GTATAATATTTGACGTGGCAACCAGTACAATACCGCGGGCGAATAATGCTTCCATTAAACCACCGAGTAACATAGCGTCGGTAATGTCTTGAACAAAAAATTCATCAAAACAAATTATGTCTGTTTCTGCTTTGAAAATATCGGCTACTGTTTCTAAAGGGTTGGCAGTGTTATTTAACTTTTTAAGTTCATCGTGTACTCGGTGCATAAAGCGGTGAAAATGCACTCGCATTTTTCTATCACCCGGTAAAGCTTCGTAAAAAGTATCAACAAGATAAGTTTTACCACGGCCTACGCCACCCCAAAAGTATAAACCTTTAATAGGAGCTGGCTCTGCTTTATTAAAAAGCTTTGCAAAAAAACCTTTAGATTGCGGTTTTGCTTGTGTTAAATCGTCGTATAAACGCTGTAAATGACGAACTGCATTTTCTTGTGCTGCGTCATGTACAAAGTCATCGCGTTGAAGGTCTTGCTGGTATGTTTGCCAAGGAGTCATATCTATTTACAGTTAAAACACAGTTTAATTTGTAAAGCATATTAACACGCATCAATACTCAGGGTATATTAGACTTAGTAGCATTTTAATTTTTTAGTTATTTTCGCATAGAGGTGAATTTATGGGTACATTTACATGGGTAGGATTAGTGGTAGTAGTTGCTATTGCTGCATTTTTCGTTGGTGCCTTTGTCACTAAAAAACAGTTTAAACAAGATGAATTAGAGCAACAAGCAGAGCAAGCTAAGCATTCGCTTGAGCAGTATCGCCAAGATGTTGCCGACCATTTAGCGAATACTGGTAAGTTAGTAAACAAAATGAAAGAAAACTACGATCAGTTATTAAGTCACGTTGAAGAAACTAATCAACTGTTACTTGAAGACAGAAATAAAGCCCCTGCTGAACCGTTTTTCTCAAAAGAAACCACAGAGCAATTACAAGCGTCATTAAAAGAACGTAGTTCAGATCGCTCAAACGCCGATGCTCAACCAGCTGATTATGTGTCGGGTAAGTCAGGTTTATTTGCAGGTGATGAGAATACTTCTAAAGCATCTTGATGAACTTTTTTTTGACCCCATAGTCTTTAGATATAACAGCTTTGTTGTTTTATCTTACTGATATACTTTTTTGAGGCTGCTTATTGCAGCCTTTTGCTTTTTAAGTGGAGTAAACCCTGACTATGAAAATGAAATTATCACTTATCAGTGCTGCTATTTTATCTACTAGCTTATTATTAAGTCCAACCGCCTCGTTTGCTAAGTTGCCGGTTGCCGTTAATGGTCAACAATTACCAACACTTGCCCCTATGCTTGAGCAAATCACGCCAGGTGTAGTGAGTATTCAGGTTTCAGGCTCTAAAGAAGTGCGTCGACGCGGTGACCCACTCGATTTCTTTTTTGGTAACCCGCAGCCACGTAGCCAAAAGCGACAGTTTAGTGGTTTAGGCTCTGGAGTTATTATTGATGCCGACAAAGGCTATGTGGTTACCAACAACCATGTAGTACAAGACGCCGAAAAAATGGTAGTTACCCTCGAAGATGGTCGCGAATATGATGCAACAAAAATTGGTAGCGATAAAGAGTCTGATATTGCGCTACTACAAATAGACGCAGATGAATTAACCGCTGTAAAACTTGCTAACTCAGATGACTTACGTGTCGGTGATTTTGCCGTTGCAATTGGTAATCCTTTTGGTTTAAGCCACACAGTTACCTCAGGTATTGTTAGCGCATTAGGTCGTAGTGGTTTAAATATTGAAGGTTACGAAGATTTCATTCAAACCGATGCCGCGATTAACCAAGGGAACTCAGGTGGCGCTTTAGTTAATTTAAACGGTGAGTTAATTGGTATTAATACCGCTATTTTAGGTGCATCGGGTGGTAATGTGGGGATTGGTTTTGCTATTCCATCAAACATGATGAAAAACCTTGTTGATCAAATTGTAGAACATGGTGAAGTACGCCGTGGCTCGCTAGGTATTTCAGGCCGCCCTCTTGATGCAGGCCTTGCCAAAGCACAGCAGCTTGATGTTAAACAAGGTGCTTACGTTATGCAGGTACTCGATGATACAGCTGCCAGCAAAGCCGGTATTAAAGCAGGCGATGTGATTATTAGCATTAATGGCAGTGAAATTAGTGGCTTCCATGAACTTCGAAGTAAAATTGCCACCTTAGGTGAAGGCCGTGAAGTACAGCTAGGAATTTATCGTGACGGTAAAGTTAAAAACGTCGAAGTTACTCTAGATGGCGCATCAGGAATTACAGCGGCAGGTGAAGAGTTACACCCAGCATTCCAAGGTGCAACACTTGAAAATGTGAAGAAAAACAAAATGAAAGGTATTGAAGTAACCTCTGTCGATCCTCGTTCACCATCAGCACGGGTTGGCCTCGAAGAAGGCGATGTTATTGTGCAAGTAAACCGTCAACGGGTAGAAAGCATTCGCGACATGAACCAAATTATCGACGATATTCAAGGTAATATTGTGTTAGGTGTTAAACGTGGACGCGAGTCTATCTTTGTATTAATTCAGTAATAATACAATAAAAGTAACAGCGGCACTTGCCGCTGTTATTTTTTTTGTGCCATCATAAAGGGATTGCTCACTAACAATAAGAATACCGTGCTAAAACTTCTAAAATTTGTACTTCCTCCTTTGTTTGCCGGTTTAGGCATAGCTTTTTTAGTGGTTTTTTTCAGCCCTAACATGCGTACCGCATTACTACCTAATGTTCCCCTGCCCAGTGCAATGACCGCCAGCCATTTGAGCTTTTCTGATGCGGTTAAACGCGCAGCACCATCGGTTGTTACTATTTTTTCAGAGAGTATTTCTAAAGAGCCACGCTACAAGCGCCAAAATACGGTGCAAGAGTTAGGATCTGGCGTGATCATGTCACCCGATGGCTATATATTGACTAATTATCATGTGATCAATAATGCCGATCAAATACTGGTGATTCTTACCGATGGCAGACGTTTTTTCGATGTACAACTTATTGGCTTTGATACCATTACCGATTTAGCATTATTAAAAATCAATGCCAACCACCTCCCTGTTATTCCTGTTAATGACAACTACACCACGAGTGTGGGTGATTTGGTGTTAGCAATCGGGAATCCATTAAATTTAGGGCAAACAATTACTCAGGGGATCATTAGCGCCACCGGTAAACAAAAAATTACTGACAGTCCCTACAATAATTTATTGCAAATGGATGCCGCTATTAACGTGGGTAATTCAGGAGGAGCGCTGGTAAATTCTAATGGCGACTTAGTAGGGATCACCTCAGCCCAATTTAAAACCCGTGAGAACTTGAACATTCAGGGAATATTTTTTGCTGTACCTTATACCCTTGCTAAAGAAGTTATGGGTAAACTTATTCGCCATGGTCGCGTTGTTCGTGGTTATTTGGGCTTTGAAGGCACTGCAGTAGATAGTACAGGCAAAGAGGTCAATGATAGCTTAACGCCTGTCGCAGGCATGCGTATTACCAATCTCGACCCTCTAGGTCCTGCATGGCAGGCGGGTATAGAAGAGCAAGACATTGTGATTAAAATTGCCGGGCTTTCAGTGGCTAATCCACAAAATGTATTAAAAAAGATTGGCAGTACCGAGCCAGGTAAAGAGATTGAGTTTGAGCTATACCGTAACGGTAAAATACAAAAAATAATGGTGAAAGTAGCCGAGCTCGAAACCAAGCTATAAAGCGCTTGTTTACCCTTTGACATCAGGTATAAAAAAACGCGATATATAATCGCGTTTTTTTATGCGTTAGAATAATAAATGTATTAATATAACTAATTGCTTTTGCGTTTGATGTTAACACCTAACGCACTGAGTTTGTCTTCAATACGCTGATAACCTCTATCTACATGATAAATACGATCAACAACCGTTTCACCTTGGGCCACAATCCCCGTTAAAATAAGGCTCGCTGATGCTCGTAAATCGGTTGCCATAACCTGCGCACCCGATAAGCTTTGTGTCTCACCACAAAAAGCCGTATTGCCTTCAAGGCGAATATTAGCGCCCATACGTTGTAACTCAGGCACATGCATAAACCGATTTTCAAAAATAGTTTCGGTAATGGTCGCACTGCCGTTAGCCACTACATTTAAAGCGGTAAATTGAGCTTGCATGTCGGTTGGAAAACCTGGGTGCGGCATAGTTTTAATATTAACCGCTTTAAGCTCTCGGCCTCGCATATCAAGATAAATACTATCCTCATGCACTTCTAGTAGCGCGTTGGTTGCACGCAGTTTTTCAATTACCGGCTCAAGTGAATGAAAGTCGGTCATTTTACACAGTACTTCGCCACCGGCCATCGCGGCGGCAACTAAGAAGGTACCGGTTTCAATACGATCCGGTAATATGCGGTGCTCACAACCTGATAAACGCTCAACCCCTTCAATCTCAATACGGCTAGAACCTGCACCAGTAATTTTAGCGCCCATTGCAATTAAGCAATTAGCTAAATCGATGATTTCGGGCTCGCGCGCTGCATTTTCTAAAACAGTTTTGCCATCTGCAAGCGTTGCCGCCATGAGTAAGTTTTCGGTAGCACCGACACTGATCATTTCCATGAAAATTTCAGCGCCTTTTAAGCGTCCATCTACTTTGGCATTAATATAACCATTTTCCACAGTTATTTGCGCGCCCATGCGCTCTAAACCTTGAATATGAATATCAACTGGGCGTGCACCAATAGCACAGCCACCAGGCAAAGATACTTGAGCCTCACCAAAACGAGCCACTAAAGGCCCAAGTGCGAGCACTGATGCGCGCATTTGCTTTACTAATTCATAAGGCGCTAACGTACTATTTACCGTGGCACCATCAATAATCAGTGAATCACCTTGCCACTGAACATCAGCGCCTAAGGTCTTTAATAAAGCTTCAGTAGTAATAATATCGCGAAGGCGCGGTACATTAGTAAAGGTACTCTTGCCCTCGGGCAATAAGGCTGCAAATAAAATGGGCAGTGCCGCATTTTTAGCGCCAGAAATAGTTACTTCACCAGCCAGCGAAGTGCCACCTTGAATTACAAATTGATCCATCTAAGGGGCCTTATTTATTGCGGTAAAATGAATTTTTGCTCACGTTTCCACTCAGTCGGAGTAAAAGCGCGGATAGAAACAGCGTGAATGGTACCATCTGAAATAGTATTCATTAATGGGCCATACACTAACTGTTGCTTTTTAACACGACTTAATCCGTCAAAGCATTCACCAACTGCAATTACTTCATAATGACTGCCATTGGCTTTTACATGTACTTCAGCTAACTGAAGCTCGTCGCGTAATAATGTTTCGACTTGACTCGTTTCCATAACTCTCACTCAAATAGGGTTGTAACCTGACCCAACTGCATAAGATTTTGCAGTTGTTCAGGTGGGTTTTGCAATTCAAGGCGAATACCTTGCTGCTTAAATTCTGTAAAAGAGTGAATTAACCAAGCTAAGCCGGCTGTGTCAACCCTTGTGACCTCAGTTAGGTCAAAATAAAGGGTTTTATGCTTAGTTTCTCGCTTAGTGTTCAGAAGCCGTTCATTGCCAATTGAGTTATGAGTCAATTCACCAGTAACTCGTAAATGCTGCTCATCAACTTGGCTGATTGCCAATTTACTCATTTGTATCGCTGCCTCTAAACTGAACCGGTAGCTTACTTTTTTGCTCTAATAGGCCGCTAACATGGTCAATACCTTGTTGGCGTAAAATACCCTGAAGTTCACTTTGTTTTGCATCAAGTAAACTAATACCTTCAGCAATCATGTCGTAAGCGCGCCACTCACCGCTTCGGTCTTCACGTACTTTAAAATCAATTTTTATATCAGGTTTACCCGCTTCAACAATTTTGGTTTTTACCACCACCACGTCTTTACCTTTAAACGGTTGCTCGGCAGCAAATTCAACTTGTTGATTAGTGTATTGGGTAAATACACCGGCATAGGTGGCAACTAAATACTCTCTAAACGCACCAATAAAACGCTGAATATCTTCAATTGCTTTTGCTTTTTCTGCCTTGTCGGTAATTGCGCGTACCTTAGACACTTCGCTACCTAACACTCTTAGTGCTGCATATTTGTAGTCGATGTACGGCATTAACTCTTCTTCAACAATAACACGTAAATGTTCTTTATCTTTTACTATTAATGGTTGATCTTGGGTAATTCGTGCAAAGGTGTTGTCAGCAACTTGACGTACCATTTTATTAGGATCAGTTAATTTTACTTCTGCTGCTTGCACGCTTTGTAATAGCATTAAACTTACCAGCGCAATACTTACTAAAAATGTTTTCAACATAATAATTACTCACTACCTTGGTTGAATAAGAACTGGCCAATTAATTCTTCAAGTACCAATGCCGATTTGGTATCAGTAATTGAATCGCCACTTGCTAATGCTTTGCTTTGCACCCCAAATAAATCGTCAATAGCTTGGTCTTGTGCACTGTTTGCAACATCTTCGCCTAAACAGCGTTGCTTAGCTGAATCCGAGGCGATCACAGGGTTAATACCTAAATATTGCTCACCTAAAATACCCGAGGTTAAAATTGAGATAGAGCTGGTATCTGAAAAACGACATAAATACTGCGCATCAATACTCATGTTCACCACAGGTAAAAACTCTTGCGGGTGTACATAAATTGACTCGACACGACCAATAACAACTCCCCCTACTTTAATGGGCGCGCGAGTTTTTAATGAGCCTATATTTTCAAACTTGGCGTTTAATGTGTAGGTTTCACCTGAGCCGCTAATACCTGAATTAGCCACTTTAAGCGCTAGCATTGAAAATGCTAAAATACCCAGTGCGACAAAAAAACCAACTAAAATTTCTAATTTCCGTGAATTCATTATTTAATACCCTATTAGCTAGTAAACATTACCGCTGTCAAAATAAAGTCAAAACCTAATACCGCCAGTGATGAATGTACCACTGTTTCTGTTGTTGCCTTGCTGATCCCCTCTGATGTAGGAATACAGTCATACCCTTTATAAAGCGCAATCCAAGTTACAACAATCGCAAATACGATACTTTTAATTAAACCGTTTAGTATATCTTTTTCAAACGAAACCTGAGATTGCATTATTGACCAAAAGCTTCCGGTATCAACGCCTAGCCAATCAACACCCACTAAGTGAGCACCAATAATAGCGACCGCTGAAAAAATTAACGCCAGTAATGGCATACTAATTAAGCCAGCCCAAAATCGCGGCGCAATAATACGCCTAAGCGGGTCAATAGCCATCATCTCTAGCGACGATAATTGCTCGGTGGCTTTCATTAAGCCGATTTCAGCAGTTAACGCACTGCCTGCCCTGCCTGCAAATAATAACGCAGTAACTACCGGTCCAAGCTCACGTAACAAGCTAAGCGCTACTAACGGACCTAGGCTATCTTCTGCGCCATAATCAACTAAAACGGTATAACCTTGCAGCGCTAGAACCATGCCGATAAATAATCCCGACACAACAATAATCAACAGCGATTGTGAACCAACCATGTAAAGTTGGCGCACTAGCAGAGGCGTACCTTTTTTAAAATTGGGTAAATGCCATAATGCACTTGCTAGCATGTGAGTGGAGCGCCCAAGTGCAGCAAAACGACCCAGTGTTTTATGGCCTATTTTTTGTAGTAAATCCAACATTACTGCGGCTCTCCTAACAGTTCATCTGCATAGGTTTGTGCTGGATAATGAAATGGTACAGGCCCATCTGATAACCCTTTCAAAAATTGTTGCACAAGTGGTGATTCGTGCTGACGCATTTCATCTGGCGTGCCGCTTCCAATTACACCTTGATCGGCAATAATAATAACGTGGTCGGCAATGCTCATTACTTCACTCACATCATGTGTAACAATTAAAGAAGATAAACCAAGTACTTCATTTAATGACTTAATCAGCTTAACCAATACTCCCATTGAAATGGGATCTTGTCCTGCAAAAGGCTCATCATACATAATTAGCTCAGGATCAAGCGCTATAGAGCGAGCCAAGGCTGCGCGACGTGCCATACCACCAGATAACTCTGAAGGCATTAAATCTTTAGCACCACGTAAGCCAACTGCTTGTAGTTTCATTAAAACCACTAAACGGATTAAGTCTTCACTGAGTTGTGTATGCTCGCGGATAGGAAATGCGATATTATCGAATACCGACATATCGGTAAATAAAGCACCGCTTTGAAATAACATACTCATACGTTTGCGTGCCGCGTAGAGCTCTTTACGGGACATGGCGACTATGCTGTCTTTTTTAAATAAAATATCACCGGAGTCGGGTTTGAGCTGGCCACCAATTAAGCGCAGCATCGTGGTTTTGCCAATTCCGCTTGGCCCCATAATGGCAGTAATTTTACCTTCTGGAACATCAAAGCTCATATTTTTGTATATGACCCTATCGCCTCTAGAAAAGGTAACATCCTTGACTTCTACTATTGATTGCGACAAGTCGCTCTCCATAACAATATTCTCTCATATTTCTATTTTAAGGGTTTTTTGGTCAAGATGGAAAAAACAATTCGTAAGATTTTGTAATAGCCCCGCAAAAACCGTTATAAGACTGCGACAAATTGGCTTAACCGATGCTTAAACAAGCAAATCAACACAGTAAATAATTATTTTAATGACCGCCTAATGTATTACAGCTTACTCTTTTACTTATACTTTTATGGTGGCTTTTGTTACTATTCGCGCTATCTGAATTTACACTAGCTGGCTTATCACAATGGTTACCTCGTTTGTCATTTTAATTCTCGGTTTTGCGGCTCTCGTATGGAGTGCGGACAGGTTTGTTTATGGTGCGGCGGCACTAGCTAAAAACTTTGGCGTACCAACATTAATTGTAGGTTTAACCGTGGTAGCTATGGGCTCATCGGCCCCTGAAATGATGGTATCCGCTTCAGCTGCTTTGGCAAATAAAACCGATACAGCCGTAGGTAATGCAGTTGGTTCAAACATCACTAACATATTATTAGTATTAGGTATTACAGCGCTTTTAAGACCGCTTTCAGTCTCTTCAAGTACATTAAAACGAGAAATTCCACTGGTATTATTGGTGTCTATCGCTACTTGGTATATTTTTTCAGATAACTACTTTTCGTTTTTTGAAGGCGCAGCCTTACTCTTTGGTTTTGTTGTTTTTATTGGTGGACTTATTTTTGTATCACTGCGAGCAAAAAACCAAGACGACCCCTTTGTTAGCGAAGCCTGTGATGAAGTACCTGATAATGTCCCAACCAAAAAAGCCGTTTTTTGGTTAGTCGTCGGAATGATTTTACTTCCTGTTAGCTCACACTTTTTAGTTGGCTCAGCCGTTGATATTGCAAAATATTTTGGCTTAAGTGACTTAGTAATTGGTTT
Source organism: Pseudoalteromonas sp. 11L1 (assembly GCF_055397545.1). Next base: position 313,107 of record NZ_AP041141.1, read on the forward strand.
AACAATAATAGCCATAGGTACTAGTTTACCTGAACTTGCCGCCTCTATTGCAGGTGTTCTTAAAAATGAAGATGACCTAGCACTGGGTAACATTGTTGGCTCAAATATTTTTAATATTCTCGCTGTATTACCGCTGGCAGGATTAATTAACCCGTCGGTTATTGACGCATCAGTAGCTAACCGTGATGTCATCATTATGATAGGTGCAACCTTGGCGCTCATTGCTATGTCATTGAACTTTAGAGGTCAAAGACGTATCAATAGAGTAGAAGGTGGCTTACTCATCGTCGCATTTATGATTTACCAAGGTTATATTTTTAGTCAAGTAGGGTGATCCATGGCAACGCTAAATTTTATTCAACAAGGCTTGCGCGTCCTTGATATAGAACGTCAAGCACTCAGCGATATCGCACAATACGTTAATGAAAGCTTTGATCAAGCGTGCCAATTAATGTACGACTGCTCAGGCCGTATTATTGTTATTGGCATGGGTAAGTCGGGCCATATCGGTAATAAAATAGCAGCCACTTTAGCGAGTACTGGTAGCCCCGCATTTTTTGTACATCCTGGTGAAGCGAGTCATGGCGATTTAGGTATGATCACCGCCAGTGATGTAGTTATGCTTATATCTAACTCTGGCGAAACCAGTGAAGTGCTTAATATTATTCCGGTATTAAAACGCATTGGCGCAAAAATGATTGCTATGACAGGCAACGAAACGTCAACCATGGCAACATTGGCAAATGTGCATGTGTGTATTAAAGTTGAACAAGAAGCCTGCTCATTAGGCTTAGCGCCAACAGCAAGCACCACAGCAACACTCGCTATGGGCGATGCAATGGCGGTAGCTTTATTAGAAGCCCGTGGTTTTACCGCTGATGATTTTGCACTGTCACATCCAGGGGGCAGTTTAGGCAAACGCTTGCTCTTAACTTTAAAAGATGTAATGCACAGCGGTATTCACACGCCTATTATTAATGAAACGCAAACCATTAAAGACGCCCTAATTGAAATGTCTGCCAAAGGGCTCGGTATGACCGCTATCATAGATGATAATCAGCAATTATCGGGGTTGTTTACCGATGGTGATTTACGCCGTATTTTAGAGCAACGTATTGATATACACAGCACAGAAATTAATGTTGTGATGACTAAATCATGCACAACAGCCACACAAGACATGCTCGCGGCTGAAGCACTGAACATTATGGAACAAAAACGTATTAATGGTTTAATTGTGATTAATGAGCATAATCACCCCATTGGCGCATTAAATATGCAAGACTTACTAAAAGCGGGAGTGCTATAAATGCAGTTTGAAGATCTTTATCAGCCGTTAAGTGATGATGCAAAAGCGCGCGCAAAAAAAATAAAATTATTAATTTGCGATATTGATGGTGTGTTTTCTGATGGACGTATTTATCTTGGCAACCAAGGTGAAGAACTCAAAGCATTTAATACCAAAGACGGGTTTGGCATTAAAGCCCTTATTAATAGTGGTTTTGAAGTTGCCGTGATCACAGGCCGTCACTCACAAATAGTTCAACAACGTATGAGCAGTTTAACCGTACAACATATATACCAAGGCCAAGAAGATAAACTCATAGCCTATCAAGAATTAAAACAAAAATTAGCGCTAAGCGATGAGCAAATAGCTTACATTGGTGACGATGGCCCTGATATGCCAGTCATGGAGAAAGTCGGGTTTGCTGTAGCCGTAAACGACGCCCACCCACTGATTAAACGTTTATCGCATTATGTCACTCAATTGCCAGGCGGCTTTGGCGCAGTAAGAGAATTAACCGATTTATTGATGCTTGAAAACAATAAGCCACTTACTAGCCAAGGAACCAGTTCATGAATGTAGCTCGAATTATACTGAGCATTTTATTCATAAGCTGTATGGTTTGGCTTTGGTATCCTTATTTTTCTCAGGTAGATATTGTTGCGGATGAGCAAACTCAAGCTATTGCTAAACCTGATTATACCGCGATTGAGCTAAAACAAACCGCTTATAATGATCAAGGTAAAATAAGCCATAAAGTAACTGCGGTAAAAATGGAATTATACCAACAACTTGGTTTTACTTTTTTTGAAAAGCCTATATTTACGTTATACAACGAGCAGCAAACATGGCGTATTAACGCTGATGAGGCCACCCTCTACGACGATCGTCAACTCGTATTAGAGGGCAATGTGAAAGCGCTAAATTTAATCGATAACGCCATGATCGATACGATCACAGCCGATAGCATCAATGTAGATATAAAACTACTCACTATGCAATCAGAGCAGCCTGTCGTTATTACCGGACCTAATTTAAAAATCATGGGTAAAGGCCTTGAAGCCGATTTAAAAACCGAAGTGATTAAACTTATTAACCATACGCGAACCCTATATTATGACCAATAACCTATTTAAAATTTTAATTGTTCCTTCACTACTGATTGCATTTCATAGCCATGCAGAGGAAACCACTGAAGCTCCTGCGGCTAATCAAATCTCAATTAGTGCTGACAGGCAGGAAGGTCAATTAAAAGAAAACGTGGGCATTTTTGAGAAAAATGTTGAAATTATTCATGGTAATCGCCGCATTAACGCTGACCGTTTAGAAGTACATAAACGTGATGACTTAGGTGAGAATAAGCAACTTTTAATTGCCACAGGCAGCCCTGCTTATTTTGAAGAAACACAAGCTGATGGCACCATTATGAGCGCCAGTGCGAATGAAGTGCGTTACGATGTTTCGCAGCGTTTTTTAACCTTAATCGGCGAAGCCAGTATTGCTCAATCAGGTCAAAAAATAACTGCTAAAAGTATCACCTACGATATAGAGCAGCAGTTAATTAGCGCAGAAAAAGACGAAAACTCAACAGACCGTGTACACACTATTTTAGTACCTGTTGAAAACAAAAAAGAAGACGATAAAGGCCAACCATGAGCACATTAAAAGCAGAGCTATTAGCGAAAAGCTATAAAGGCCGTGAAGTGGTGAAAAACGTTGGCCTAGAGGTTGAAGCTGGCAGCATTGTCGGCTTACTTGGCCCCAATGGCGCAGGTAAAACCACGACTTTTTACATGATTGTAGGCCTTGTACCGAGCGATAAAGGCAAAATATCAATCGATGATCAAGATATCACTTTATTACCAATGCACAGCCGAGCTCGCCTAGGGATAGGATATTTACCACAAGAATCATCGATTTTTAGAAAGCTGACGGTCTACCAAAACTTAATGGCTATTTTAGAAACACGCAAAGAGCTTAATAAGCAGCAACGTGAAGATACCTTAAATAATTTACTTGATGAATTTAGTATTCAGCATATTCGTGACAGCCAAGGTATGGCCCTATCAGGTGGTGAGCGCCGCCGTGTTGAAATTGCGCGAGCATTAGCAGCAAATCCTAAATTTATACTATTAGACGAACCCTTTGCAGGGGTTGATCCTATCTCTGTATTAGATATTAAAAAAATTATAGAACACCTTAAAAATCGAGGAATTGGCGTATTGATCACAGATCACAACGTACGCGAAACTCTTGATGTTTGTGAAAAAGCCTACATAGTTTCTCATGGAGAGTTAATTGCATCAGGCACTCCAGAATATGTATTAAACGATAAAACGGTACGCGATGTTTATTTAGGCGAGCAGTTCAAGCTCTAATATGTGTGTTATTACACTAAGCATCTGCTAATATTAATTATACTAATTTAAAAGGATTGTTAGAGATAAATGAGGCAATCATTACAGCTGCGCATGGGCCAGCAACTTACAATGACTCCACAGTTGCAACAAGCAATTCGCTTATTGCAACTCAGTACATTGGATCTCCAGCAAGAAATTCAAGAAGCGCTCGATAGCAATCCCTTGCTTGAAGTTGAAGAACAAGATTACAGTGAAGATGCTGCGGGTAAAAACGAACAAAAAGCCGATATCGATGAGTCAACGCTAAGTGCTTCAGCTGATGAAAAACCTAGCGAATATGAGCAAGATAGCGGCGAAGCCATGACCAAAGACACCATTAGCGATGATATGGCAATGGATGTTACGTGGGATGAATACATGAGCGCAGCACCTGCCTCTTCATCAGGACCAATGCCTGAAGATGAATCAATTTATCAAGGCTCTTCAACTGAAACGCTACATGAATATTTAATGTGGCAATTGCAACTGACACCGTTTAGCCCTACTGATGAAGCCATCGCGATTGCTATCGTAGAAGCCGTGGACGATTCGGGCATTTTAACCCTTAGCTGTGAAGAAATATTAGAGAGCTTTAATCAAGAGAACGACATAGAAGATGAAGTTGAACTTGATGAAATAGAAGCGGTATTAAAGCGTATTCAGCTATTTGATCCGGTGGGAATAGCCGCGCGTAGTTTACAAGAGTGTTTGTGTATTCAATTGAATCAGTTTGACCAAGACACGCCTTTTTTAAACGAAACAAAAATGATCTTAACTGATCACATTGATTTATTGGCTGCGCGTGATTATCGCACGTTAATGAAAAAAACTAAGCTCAAGGAAGATGAGCTTAAAGAAGTCATGACGTTAATTCACACCCTTAGCCCAAAACCGGCAGACACTATCGTTAGAGAAGAGTCAGAGTACGTTATTCCTGATGTGTCGGTTAAAAAAGTGAAAGGCCGTTGGGTTGTTGAACTAAACCCAGATAGCATGCCTAAAATTAGGGTAAACAGCCAATATGCGGCTATGTCTCGTACGGTCAAATCAAGTGGCGATAGCCAGTTTATTCGCTCACACTTACAAGAAGCTAAATGGTTTATAAAAAGCTTAGAGAGTAGAAACGACACGCTGCTTAAAGTAACTAACTGTATTGTGCAGCAACAACAGGCCTTTTTTGAGCATGGTCCTGAGGCGATGAAGCCTATGGTACTTAATGACGTAGCCGAAATGGTAGAAATGCACGAGTCAACTATTTCACGTGTTACTACGCAAAAATACATGCATACACCACGCGGTATTTTTGAGCTTAAATATTTCTTTTCAAGCCATGTAAGCACTGAAAATGGTGGTGAATGTTCTTCAACAGCAATACGCGCATTAATTAAAAAATTAATCGCTGCAGAAAACTCAGCTAAACCATTGAGTGATAGCAAAATTGCAGATATATTGGCTGAGCAAGGAATTAAAGTAGCAAGGAGAACTATTGCAAAGTATCGCGAATCTCTAGCTATTCCCCCGTCAAATCAACGTAAAAGTTTGATTTAAGGCGTACAACAAAGAGGAAAATGTTTATGCAACTGAATTTAACTGGTCGCCATGTAGATATTACCGACTCGCTTAGAGACTACGTAAATAGTAAATTTTCGAAGTTACAGAGGCACACTGATCACATAACGAATGTGCACGTTATTCTCGATGTAGAAAAACTAAACCAAAAAGCCGAAGCAACCGTTCATGTTAGTGGCGCTGAGATTTTTGCTTCTACTGAACACCAAGATATGTATGCCGCTATAGACTCGCTGATTGACAAGCTAGATCGTCAAGTAATTAAACACAAAGAGAAACTTGCTCGACACTAACACTATGAAACTAAGCTCACTTATCTGTCAGGACTGCAGTAAAGCTGCGGTCCTTTTTAATAGTAAAAAAAGAATTTTAGAATTTATCAGTGAATTGGCTCACAATAAACTGCCCTATTTAGCTCAACAAGATATTCTTAATGCATTAACAGCAAGAGAAAAACTAGGGAGCACAGGTATAGGCCGAGGAATTGCAATTCCTCATGGTCGTATGAGTGGTGTACAAGAGCCTCTTGCACTTATATTAGTGAGCGAAGCGGCTATTAATTTTGATGCAATAGATAATCGACCGGTCGACATTTTTGTTGCCTTAATTGTACCCGACGGTGACAATAAGCAGCATTTAAAAACCTTAGCCACTATAGCTGAAAAGCTCAACGATAAAGAATTTTGTAAGCAATTACGGGCGGCAAAATCCGACAGTGAGCTGTACCAGATCATTGTAAGTCAACCGTAGCAATAATAAAGGGTGATAAATGGAATTAATAATTATAAGTGGTCGCTCAGGTTCTGGTAAATCTGTTGCGTTACGCGTTGTTGAGGATTTAGGTTATTATTGTGTAGATAATATACCTTTAAATTTATTACCATCTCTTGTTCGTAGTGTTTCCGACAGCTACAATAAAATAGCTGTAAGTGTTGATGTGCGTAACTTACCTAAAGAACAACAACAGTTTAATGAAATCATTGAATATTTACCTGGTTTTACTAAGCCAACGGTGTTTTATTTAGACAGTGACGATCAAACCTTAATTAAACGCTTTTCAGAGACACGGCGCCTTCACCCTCTTTCGATTGACTCACTGCCACTTGATTTAGCAATAAAAAAAGAAAAACAACTCCTTGATGTGCTCATTAACCGTGCCGATTATATGATTGATACTACGGATTTAAGTGTGCATCAGCTGGCTGAATCTATTCGTGAAAAAATACTCGGTAAAAAAGACAAACAACTGATCATTACCTTTGAGTCATTTGGTTTTAAGCACGGTATACCCAAAGAAGCAGATTATGTATTTGACGCTCGCTTTTTACCAAACCCGCATTGGGAGCCTGAACTTAAGCCACTCACAGGGCTAGATCAACCAGTAAAAGACTACCTAGCCAGCCACAGCATAGTACAAAAATTTACATGGCAAATTCAAACATTCGTGCAAACATGGCTGCCTCATTTAGAAAGAAATAACCGCAGCTATTTGACCATAGCTATTGGCTGTACCGGAGGGCAACACCGCTCAGTTTATTTAGCGCAAACTATAGGTGAAAGCTTTGCAATGAGTCATCCTAATGTAAAAATTCGCCATCGAGAACAAGAATAAAGCTTGAGAGAATATTAATGCGGTTAGAAAACACATTTTTAATAAAAAACAAGTTAGGCCTGCATGCCAGAGCGGCCACTGTGCTGGCACAGCTTTCTGTGCAATTTGATGCCTCAATCACGTTATTTCAAGACGATAAACAAGCCGCTGGCGACAGTGTATTAGCACTTATGTTACTCGAAAGCAGTCAAGGCAAAGAAGTTAAGGTAGTATGTGAAGGCCCTGACGCAGAACCTGCACTTAATGCAATTGGTGAGCTCATTGATCAACGATTTAATGAGCAAGAGTAATCCTGCTTATAAGCTAAGGTTAATAGTGGTTGAGGTAGTTTACTGATATAAAGTAAGATAAAGCGATACCCCATCATCGTGTAATAAAATTTAATTAAGGACGCCAATGCCTGAAGCTTTAGAACAAGATATTCCACTACAACAACTAAAACAGGTGACTAAGTCACTAAATAGTGGTCAATTTGTTCAAGTTAGGCGCATGCTAGCAAAAACGGCACCTTGTGATACCGCACTTCTTTTAGAATCATCTCCCCATAAAATTCGTCGTATGCTCTGGCAACTGGTTGATCCTGATGTACAGGGTGATGTACTTGAAGAGCTCTCTGAAGACGTACGTTTGGGCATTATTGCGCAAATGGCACCTGAGCACATTGCTGCTGCAACAGAAGACATGGGCCATGATGATTTAGGGGAAGTACTACGTAGCCTACCAGACACCGTATATAAAGACGTTGTTAGTGCTATGGATATTCAAGATAGAGAGCGTGCAACACAAGCTCTATCTTACCAAGAGCGCTCTGCTGGCGCCTTGATGAATATAGATACCGTAACTATTCGCCCTGATGTAACTCTAGATGTTGTACTACGTTATATTCGCTTACGCGGTGAACTGCCAGAGGGCACCGATGACTTATACGTTGTAGATAAACATAACTGTTTTTTAGGCGCCTTATCGCTAAGCACTTTATTAACTAATCCCCCTGAAAAAATTGTTCAGGATTTAATGGATGAAGAGTGTGAATCTATTCCTATTTCAATGGATGAAAGCGAAGTAGCGCAACTATTTGAACGGCATAACTGGATATCGGCACCAGTTGTCGATGACAACGCGCATTTGCTTGGTCGTATTACTATTGATGATATCGTTGATGTTATCCGTGAAGATGCAGAGCATAGCTTATTAAGCTTAGCGGGTCTTGATGATGAAGAAGATACCTTTGCGCCGGTCTTAAAAAGCTCTAAAAAGCGCTCAATTTGGCTAGGTGTAAACTTACTAACTGCATTGCTGGCTGCAATTGTGGCGAGCTTTTTCGAAAACACCTTAGCTATATTACCAATTCTTGCTGTGCTCAATGGCATTGTCCCGTCAATGGGTGGGGTTGCAGGCAGCCAAACCTTAACTTTGGTTATTCGCGGTATCGCGGTGGGTCATATCAACCAAACTAACCAACGTTTTTTATTATTAAAAGAACTCGCTATCGGCGCGATTAACGGTATGGTTTGGTCTATCCTAATTGCCGGTGTCGTTGCGCTTTGGCAATGGGATTTCAAACTCGGTGGTGTTTTAGCGTTTGCTATGTTTATGAATTTAGTTGCAGCAGGTATTGCGGGTGCTAGTATCCCACTATTACTTAAAAAAATGAAAATAGATCCAGCACTGGCAGGCAGTGTGGTACTAACCACAGTAACTGATATTGTTGGTATATTTGCCTTTTTAGGCACTGCAACTTGGTTATTGATTTAGGCTCTAATCTTTTTATAAACAAAAACACCGCGTCAATAAGCGGTGTTTTTGTTTAAGCCGATAATTACTTTACCTTGCGCGCTGGCGATTACCGCCCACCTTAGGTTTAGTGTTGGCTTTTTTAAACTGACTAAAGCCAGTATGACGAGTAAGCGCAGGACGACCGCCCTTATTGCCTTTACCGCCTTTGGTTTGCCTTTCATCTCTGCCTTCTTCTGGCACTAAACAATTTGGACCTTTACCAATGAGTTTAGCCTTGCCCATATTACGCAGGGCTTCACGGATCATTGGCCAACCGGCAGGATCATGGTAACGCAAAATAGCTTTATGCAAACGACGCTGGCGCGCGCCTTTTGGTACCGCAACTTGCTCTGTATTATTTTTAATATTACGCAACGAGTTCATTTCAGTATGATAAATGGTGGTCGCATTAGCCATCGGTGATGGGTAAAAGTTTTGCACCTGATCAAGCTTAAAGTCATTCGATTTCAGCCACAAAGCCATATTCACCATGTCTTCGTCTTTAGTCCCTGGATGAGCAGAAATAAAGTATGGAATTAAATACTGCTTTTTACCTGCTTCTTTAGAGTACTTATCAAATAGCGCTTTAAATTCATCATAGGCGCCCATACCCGGCTTCATCATTTTTGATAATGGGCCGTCTTCTGTGTGTTCTGGGGCTATTTTTAAATATCCACCAACATGATGAGTTACTAGCTCTTTAACGTAACGAGGATCACGTACAGCAAGGTCATAACGTACGCCCGAAGCAATTAAGATCTTTTTGATCCCTTTAACCTCACGCGCCTTTTTATATAGATCGATAGTTGGGGTATGATCAGTATCCATATGCTTACAAATATCAGGATACACACACGACAAGCGGCGACAGGTACTCTCTGCTTTTTTACTGGTACAACGCAGTTTGTACATATTTGCGGTTGGTCCGCCTAAATCAGAAATAACCCCAGTAAAGCCTGGAACTTTATCTCTAATTTGCTCAATCTCTTCAATAATCGATTCTTGAGATCGGCTTTGAATTATTCGCCCTTCATGCTCAGTAATAGAACAGAACGAACAGCCGCCAAAACAACCACGCATTATGTTTACCGACGTTTTAATCATATCGTAAGCAGGGATTTTGTCGTCGCCATAACTTGGGTGCGGAATACGCTGATACGGTAAACCAAACACATCATCCATTTCTTGGGTTTCAAGTGGATAGGCTGGCGGATTCACCCAAATAGAGCGATCGCCATGACGCTGAAACAACGCTCTTGCACAACCAGGGTTGGTTTCTTGGTGTAAAATACGCGATGCATGGGCATACAATGGTTTATTAACACTGACCTGCTCAAAAGCGGGTAACTTAACGTAAGTTTTTTCCCATGGCTTAGGGCGCGCAGGCTGTATGGTAATTGGTTTTGCAGCTTCGGCTTTTAAATCAATGCCCGCTTGCTTAAATTCTGATTTAGCACAACCCACATCATCCGCCCCATAAGGATTAGGAATAGGGTCTATTTTACCAATTTTATCAATGGCTGTTGAATCGCTACCACGCCAACCGGGTAAAGGCTCTTTACGAATAACCGCCGTGCCTCTCACATCTTGTATGGTATCCATGGTTTCACCCGCAGCGATACGGTGCGCTACTTCAACCAATGGACGTTCGGCATTACCATAAATTAAAATATCACCCTTAGCGTCAAACAATACACTACGGCGTACTTTTTCTTGCCAATAATCGTAATGAGCAATACGACGCAAGCTGGCTTCAATGCCCCCTAAAACGAGTGGCACATCTTTATAGGCTTCACGACAACGTTGCGAGTATATTATCACGGCACGGTCAGGGCGTTTACCACCAACATTTCCCGGGGTATAAGCATCATCGTGGCGCATTCGTTTTTCAGCGGTGTAACGATTGATCATCGAATCCATGTTACCGGCTGTAATACCAAAAAATAAGTTAGGCTTACCCAATGCCATAAAGGCATCTTTAGAGTTCCAATCAGGCTGAGCAATAATGCCCACTCTAAACCCCTGCGCTTCTAGCACACGGCCAATTACGGCCATCCCAAAACTAGGATGGTCTACATAAGCATCACCGCTAATAATAATAATATCGCAGCTATCCCAGCCAAGCGCGTCCATTTCTTCGCGTGTTGTTGGTAAAAATGGGGCTGTGCCATAACACTCAGCCCAATACTTAGGGTATGAGAATAAGCCGCGATCAGCTTTTAATGTGCTCATAAAATTGGCCGTTCAATAACAAAAGGCGCGAATTATACCCTATCGACATCCACGTTGATATAGCACAAAATGAAAGCACTGATTAAAAATTGTTTACCTTTATCGCATTACTAAAACAGACAAATCATCTAAGCTGATTACTGCTAATGTCTGCTTTTAGATTTATTTAAAGTAGATAAACTAGATGAAAATGATCGACTCTAGGCTAAACTATTAAATAAGCTGTGATTATTAATAATTCATAGATGCTGTAATATTAAAACCAATGAGGCATACCTATTAAACTACTTAAACAATTAATGCAGTTTTCAGCCATCTTGCTGTTGGCGTTTGTTGTTGTGGGATTACTTTTACCACAAAACTATCACGTGCAAAAAAGCATTAAAATAAATGCCCGCCCTCCTGTTATAAAGTCATTAGTGGAAGATTTTACTCAGTGGTACAAATGGTCGCCGTGGCAGCAAATAGATCCCAATATTGAATTTAGTATTGGTGAACCTAGTGCTGGTGCGGGAGCCTATCAATCTTGGCAAGGAAAGTGGGGGCAAGGCGAAATGACAATCACTTCATTAAGCGCCAATGAAGTTGTATTTAATGTATTATTTAATCAAGAACATATTATTACTAGCCGATTACTATTTAGCCCACATGCAAAAACTGTAACCTGGCATATAGAAGGACAAGCAACTGTGCCGCTTATATCTGGCTATGTTGCTATATTTGCTGAAAATATATTAAGCAATATAGTCACCCTTGGGCTAAATAACTTAAAGACGGTAGCCCAACTCAGTGATGCACAAGCAATAATGGAAAGCCATGACAGTAAAAACCGCACAAGCCAGAATTAAACTTGCCAATATTATTGAGTCACTGTTAGGTTACTCGGTCACAAAAGTGAGTAATACGACTGCAGCTGATGAACAAATCTATAATACGCAGGGTAAATCAAAGTCTCTTTATCGTATTAATAGCGAGCATTCAGTATTAGCGCGAGCACAAAAAAGACAAGATCTACTGCTAATAAAACAACAACAAAATATCGAGACTATTTTAGCCTTAGCAATGGAATTTTGTCCTGATGTAGCCTGCGCTAAACAACCTGATGCCGATTGGGTAGAGCACTTTATTGCCTTATGTGAAGATACTTCAAATCAATCAATGCAAACATTATGGGCAAAAATTTTTACTGGCGAAACCATTAGCCCAGGTACCTTTTCTATAAAAAGCTTACAAACCCTCAAACATATGACCCAGCGCGAAGCGGATTCATTGAGAAAGTGTGTGTCTATTTCTGGGTATAACGAAAAAGATAGTAGTCACCTAATATTTTTAGGCTATTACAAAAAACCCTCGTTATTTGATTTATTAGGTAAGGGAAATAAAGTGTCATTAAGCATAGGTAAAAGCGGTGTGAGCTTCCCTGATATATTAACCTTAATGGACTTAAATTTGTTATACCGTAAAGAAATTGAATCCGCTGCATTAAAAGCAGGACAAGAGATAACCCTCTCCTTTTTAACTCAAAAACTAACTTTAAAAGCAAAAAGTAACGACTTAGTACTGAGCTATTATAAGTTTACCCAAACCGGTGATGAATTGTTTAGACTAATGAATTACCCAATTAATAAAGTGTACAAACAGTTAATTGGTGCAGCATTTGAAGGGGAATTTGAATTAGTGTGGCACACTTCAAAGTAACTAAAAAAGCCACACGAGGTGGCTTTTCGAAAAGTCGGTGCTTAAAAATGAACTTGTATACCCGCAAATGGGCCTGATGCATCAATATCAGTATTAATATCATCTACATCATCAAGTTCTAAAACCATAGAGCGGTAGCCCGCTTTAACCGCAACATCAACCGCTAGGTTATCAATCAACTCCCAAGCAATACCCATTTGGTAATCTCGTACTTTACTGTCATCAATAGCTAAAAAGCTACCTTCAGCAAAAACACTTAAACCACTAAATGGTAAACCTGCTTCAAAACGTCCATATGCTAAAGGTACTACACCTGAGAACTCTTCTATCTCAGTGAAGTTAGCACCACCTTGTTGTGATGTACCCGTTACCACAACTTCACCATCAAACTGCTTAGCATTAATACCTAAATCAATTGAGATTAAGTCGTTATCAAAAATTTCATAGTAAAGAATATAATCAATGTGCGATAAGTCAGTAACTGAATTAACATCAGTACCTACAACATAATCAGTGCCATTAAAAGTAAATGTATCTTCAAGTTGTGTTGCGCCGTTTAGTTCAAGCTCAGTGTATTTTAGTTTTAAGTTTGGTACTAGCGGTACTGGATGCTCAAGTGCGGCGTAATAGCTAACAAAAGTCTCATCTTCAAAGTTGAAGTTTTGTAGGGCATTATTATTATCAGAAAAGCCACCATCATTATCTGCTTTCCAACCATCAACTCCTACATATAAACCTAATACAGTGTCGGCTTGTGCTACAGGTGCTAAACATGCCATTGATAAGGCTGCTGCTATACAATACTTTTTCATTTTTTATCCTTGCGCTAATAATTCGCTAAGTTCAATCAGTGCCGCATTGGCTCTAGAGATATAATTTGCCATAACGAGTGAGTGGTTGGCGACATAACCGAATCCGTTGCCGTTTAGAATTATTGGGCTCCAAACCGTTTCTTGAGTCGCTTCAAGCTCGCGTATAATTTGTTGTAAACTAACACGGGCGTTCTTTTTATCAAGTACTTCGGCAAAATCATATTCAACTGCTTGTAAAAAATGCAGTAAAGCCCAAGTAGCACCACGTGACTCATAAAATACATCATCAATTTCCCACCACGATGTTTTTACTTGTTGTTGTAATGGCGTATAAGTAGCTTGAGTATTTGAAGAATTGCCTGCTAAATCGGTATTTACTTTGTCTTGACCTACACTCGCGCTCAAACGCTGGCTTAAGCTACCTAAGCGTTTTTCTGCTTCTTTTAACCAACTGCGTAAATTATCTGCACGTGAGTAAAACTGGCTATCGCGCTCATGCTGATTCGCAATTTGAGAACGGTAAACTAATAAGTAATCAATACCCTTTTGATATTCGCCCTCAGCACTTGGCCATGCCCATGCTTCAGAACTAATATTAAATTGGGGCTGTGCTTTTTTAAGCGCTTCGTGCTCAGTTGATTGTGACTGTGAACGACTAAAATCTTTTCGCATTGATAATGCTAAATCACGCACCATTTCCAACGCGCCATACTCCCAAGCAGGCATGTTGTCCATTATTACGCTCGGTGGCAGTACATCATTTGATAAATAACCGCCTGACTTAGTCAAGAGAGTATCAGCGACGGTGATAAGTGTTGAAGTGGTTACATACCCTGTTACTGGTTTTTCACTACGTTGCTGTGCTTGCTGTTTGGCATTTTGTACCACATCAAAACGTGCAGGCTCTATGCTCCAGTACACTGCAATAGCGTAAAATACGACAAACAATAGTACCAATGCCGTTATTATTTTTCCTTTATGCTGTGACATTTATCCCCCTAATGATGACTATGATCTTTCGATGCTTTTACCGGCTCAGCTTGCGATGCTAGCGAAACTACTTTCGCATTGGTGAATACTCGATTCCCGTCTTCAAAATATAGCGTGAGTTTGCGTTCTTGACCTACTTTTAACGGCTCTTGCGGTTCAAACACCATTAAATGATAGCTCCCAGGCTTAAAATCGAGTTGCTGATGGGCCTTAATAAGCAGTGATTCTACTTTTTGCATTTTCATCATGCCATCAGCGTGGACGTGCTCATGAATCTCAACACGACCCAACCCATCTAAGGTCGCTCTTGTAAGTGTTGCCGGAACATTACTGTGGTTTTCAATGCTGAAATAGCCCACACTGGCTTTGGTAGCCGGTAAAAACTCTCTTACTTGCGCATTTGTTACTTGTAATTGCGCAACAACACTATCGTGCTCATGTCCTTCGTGCGCCAATAACGAAGACGAAAAAACACCCACTATTAACGCACTTGCACTCAAAATACATTGTTTAATCATCAGTAAAATCCTTGTTAAAACGAAAAAATATAGCCCAAATCTATCATAATTCCCTAATATTAGGCAGCTAATTTAAGTTCAAGAAGCTACTTTTTTGTTATCTGCGATTAACCAGCACAAGCCTGCCACAAACAATAATGGCCAAGCAATCATCAATGATCCGAATAAAAAGGCTAATATAGTTCCAGCCAGTGCCACCATCGCCGCGCCAACAAGCCCCATAGTTACCAAAGCAGCAATCGCAATAACAACAATAATGGCGATTAACGCCCCAATGAGCTCAATACCTGTCCAACTAATATCTGAAATCCACAACGGAAACTGCCATACATCAAAATGAATTATCGAACCGCTATTAATTAAAAATAATGTAACAATAAGTAGGCATACGGCGAAAGTTTTCATGTTATTCCCCTTACACTGCTTTTTCTTCAAGACAACAGTGTGCGATTAAATAACCTAGCGCCACTGCAAACGGAAAACTTAAAAATAATAAAACGGTGACTAAACGAGTAGACCATACCGGAAAGTCTAATCGGTAAGCTAACCCACTACAGACACCTGATATTTTTTTGTTAAGCGTATTTTTATACCAACGACGATGTGTATTAAAATTATTCATAACAATCTCCTTAGGCTGTTTGTTTATCAGCGGTGTTTAAACTCGCTTTTAAACTTGCCAGTTCTGCATCAATTTTTTCGTTTTTAACCAGTGACTCAATTTGCATTGCCGTATTGCTCGCTGTATCTGTCAGTTCATACGCTTCAACTTGCGATTCAACACTCTCAACACGACGCTCAATTTGCTCAAATCGTGATAAAGCAGTAGCCACTTTATCGCTCTGCAGCTGAGTATTTATCTTTGCTCTTGCCTCAACGACATTTTCACGCTTTACAAGTTGTGCTTGCTTAGCTTTAGCCTGTGTCATTTTTTGCTGTAGGCGCTCAAAGTCTTCTGTGATTTTTACAATTGATTGCTGCAATGTCTCAAGTTGTGTTTGTAAGCACTCTATGTTTTTTTCAATAACGTGTTTTTCAGCTAATGCTGATTTAGCTAAATCGTCACGATTTTTTGCAATGGCATGTTCGGCCTTTAATTGCCAATTTGTGAGCGCTTGTTGTTTATTGCTTATTTGACGCTTAATATTTTTTTCTTCACATAATAGTGCTGCCGCGGTGCTACGACACTCATTAAGTGCCTCTTGCATTTCGGTTAGCATCAAATTAAGTAGTTTTTCTGAATCTTCAGCTTTATCAAGCATAGCTACGATATTTGCTTGAATGACGTCGTTTACGCGATTAAATATACCCATGTTATTCTCCTGATGATTTTTTATTTATACATCAACAGGATTCCAAGAGTTATGCCAACAACTTAAAATCCTTTTATTTTCATTAAATATCAATGCTTTAAATTATTTTTGGGGGTAAGTTAATGACTAGTCACTGAATGAAATTAAGTCGAATTGGCTAATAAATTATATTTTTGACTAAAATTTGGGATCAAAAAAAGCCACCTGAGGTGACTTTTTCTATACAGAGGCTCTGTTACGCCAATTGCATTAAATTGGCATTACTCGGGTACGTAGCTTAGTGCCTTATCCATAACACTTAAATCAGCTTGCTTGCCATGACCATTTTCAGATAAGTGGCGTCTAAAACCACGCGCACCAGGTTGCCCCTGAAAAATGCCCAACATATGGCGTGCAACATGCCAAAAATTAGCCCCTAAACGCATCTCTTCTTCAATGTAATCATACATAGAGCGTACAACATCATGTCGAGACTGAGTGTTAGCTGCATCACCATAAATTTTTTCATCTACTTCATTAAGCATAAATGGATTACTGTAAGCCTCTCGGCCAACCATAACCCCATCTATGTACTGTAAATGCTCAAGGCTTTGCTCAATGGTTTTAACACCACCGTTAATACTTAAATCAAGTTGAGGGTAATCTTTTTTAAGCTGGTAAACGCGGGGGTAGTTAAGCTCAGGAACTTCGCGATTTTCTTTCGGGCTCAACCCTTTTAGCCATGCTTTGCGCGCATGAATAATAAAGTCATCACAGCCAACTTTATGTGAAGCCTCTATCAAAGCACATAAAAACTCATAAGAATCTTGCTCATCAATACCAATACGAGTTTTAACTGTAACCGGAATATTAACTTCACTTTTCATTGCAGCAACACACTCTGCAACTAAATTAGGCTCAGCCATTAAACAGGCACCAAAACGTCCATTTTGCACGCGATCTGACGGACAACCTACATTAAGGTTTATTTCATCATAACCACGCTCACCAGCAAGCTTGGCACACTTTGCTAGCGCTTGCGGATCGGATCCTCCTAATTGCAATGCCACTGGGCCTTCGTGCTGATTAAAATGCAAGTAGTCACCGCGGCCGAATAAAATAGCGCCAGTAGTGATCATTTCAGTGTAGAGCACGGTGTGTTTTGTCATTTTACGATGAAACGTACGACAGTGGCGATCAGTCCAATCAAGCATGGGTGCCACGCTAAAGCGTCGATTTAAAGTACGTTTATCCAAAATGTGATCCTCAAAAATTTATAATTTAAGCACAGCTTAAACGGCGCTGCATTTTACACAAAAGCCCTATGCGCAGCAATATTAAGCAAACACTTGCAAGCCAAAGTATTGCGCAATACCGTTTAAAATATTAGTCACCGCGACTGAGCTTAAAATTAACCCCATAATTCGACTAATAATACTCGCCCCACTATCACCTATTATTTTATGTACATGCGTAGCAAGTAATAACAAAATCAGTACCACCACTAAAACAGCTAACATCATTGATGAGGTAATCATTTGTTCAACCCAGGTATATTCCTCATTGCGTGTCATTAATACCGCACCTAACATGGCACCGGGACTGGCTATTGATGGGATAGCGAGCGGAAAAATAGCGGTTTCAGTACTATCTCTAACACTTTTAATTTCAGCTTCAGGCTTACTTTCACCAAAGGTCATGGAGAGTGCAAAAATTAATAAAATTAAACCACCTGCTATTTGAAATGCCGAGAGCGGGATCTCAATCACATTCAGTAATTGCTCGCCAGCAACTACAAAAAATAACAGCACTAAAGCAGACACACCCACGGCTTTAAAAATCACTTTACGCTTAAACTTGTCGTCATCTCCACGAGTTACGGCGATAAAAACCGGGATTGTGCCAATTGGATCGATAACCGCAAAAAAGAAAATAAATATAGCTAATAGTTCATGCATTAATGAGTACCTTTTCACTAAATCGGTTAATAAAACGCTGCAACTACAATACAGTATGTTAGTATATCACGGCAGCGTAAGGATGAGAGAAGATGAATATAGAATCACTCGTAAGTAAAGCAAAACAAGTGTGCGACAACCGTGGTGCGCGATTCACACCAATTCGCGAGAAGGTATTTCGTTTATTGGCCAGTGCCCAAGGTGGTGTAGGGGCGTACGATTTACTTGAACAATTAAAAGTCACTGAAACAGGCGCTAAACCTGCAACGATTTATCGTGCTTTAGACTTTTTAGCCGAACTCGGTTTTATTCATAAAATTGAAAGCACCAATGCATTTATGCTGTGTCATCATTTTGATCATATTCATCCTGTTCAGCTATTAATTTGTGATAGCTGCGGCTTTGTTAAAGAGCTGCACTCAACAGTAATTTCACATGAGCTCAATAACTTGGCAGCCGAAAGTGGCTTTGTAGTTTCCGGGCAAACAATAGAAGCACATGGTAAATGTGACTCTTGCCGAGCATAGATAAGCGACTATAGCTATACTTTGCGTATAACCTTTATCAGTACCAATTTAAGGACATCTAATATGAATGTAGAGTTCATTAACCCCTTTTTAGCTTCTTTGATGAATGTATTGAGCACTATGGCTCAAACTCAGTTAAAACCAGGCAAGCCACGCATTAAAACAGATGAGATAGCCTGTGGTGATGTATCGGGATTAATTGGTATGGTTGGCCCTCAAACTCGCGGTTCATTTTCAATTACCTTCGACGAAGGTTTAGCGCTGACTATTATGGAACGAATGTTAGGCGAACGACCAGACGACATAAATGAAGAAGTAACCGACATGGTCGGTGAAATAACTAATATGGTTACCGGTGGTGCTAAGAATTTACTAGGTGAAAAAGGCTATGATTTTGCCATGGCAACACCCATTGTTGTGTCTGGTAAAAACCACACTATTACTCACAAAAGTGACGGCAAAAAAATTCTTATGCCGTTTACCAGTGACGCAGGTAATGCAAATATAGAAGTGAGTTTCGATAAGCTATGAGCTGGTCGCAAACCACAATTACATTAAAGCCTCGCTCGCGGGGCTTTCATTTAATTGATAACGACATACTTACTCACCTCCCACAACTGAGTCAGCTTAAAGTTGGTTTATTACACTTATTTATTCAACACACCTCAGCCAGCTTAACTATTAACGAAAATGCCGATCCTACCGTGCGTATGGATATGGAAAGCCACTTTAATCAATTTGTTCCAGAGCGCCAGCCTTATTACCGTCATGACTATGAGGGCGATGATGATATGCCTGCCCATATAAAAACCAGTACCTTAGGTTGCGAATTAACTATCCCGATTAGTCACGGTCAGTTAGCACTGGGAACTTGGCAAGGAATATACTTAGGTGAGCACCGTGATCATGGTGGTTCAAGGCGTATTATTGCAACTTTGCAAGGCGAAGCGTTTTAGGCTTTACAACATAGATCATTCGCACACATTGAACATTTCAAAAAAGTTACATAAATTAAATTTATAGTGATTCGCGTATGGGTCATTGTTTGCTATTTGAGAATGAATATCTGGAAAGTAAATAAGATTGGAGCGGTACACGAGGCTCGAACTCGTGACCTCGACCTTGGCAAGGTCGCGCTCTACCAACTGAGCTAGTACCGCATTATATGTAGGTTCTAGGTTCTATCAATTTTAAACTTTCATCTTGAACCACAATTTCTTTTGGTTAGAAATTGGAGCGGCACACGAGGCTCGAACTCGTGACCTCGACCTTGGCAAGGTCGCGCTCTACCAACTGAGCTAGTGCCGCATTCTAGGTTCTGTCAAAATTAAACCTTTTCGCCTTTGACCTTAAATCTTTATTTCTACCCCAATTTCTTTGGTGAGAAATTGGAGCGGCACACGAGGCTCGAACTCGTGACCTCGACCTTGGCAAGGTCGCGCTCTACCAACTGAGCTAGTGCCGCACTCTAGGTTCTAGGTTCTAGGTTCTATCAATATTGAACCTTGTTCCATTAACCTTTCATCTTGAATCTTTAACTTAAGCCCAAACACACTAACCCCGCGGGGGTTATCGTCTTGAGCGGGGCAGGATTCTACAATAATTAGGGGGCTTTGCAAGTATTTTTTAAAAATTAAAAAACTTTTCTCGGTAAACCTTTAATTCCATAATCGAATCTTTAATGTCGTCTAACGCTAAATGCGACCCTTTTTTATTCACTTGAGCCAACACATCTGGTTTCCAACGACGAGCAAGTTCTTTAATGGTACTGACATCTAAATTACGGTAATGGAAGAAGTCTTCAAGCTCGCGCATATACTTATTCATAAAGCGGCGGTCTTGGCCTATCGAGTTACCACACATAGGTGAAGCACCCGCTGGCACCCATTGCTTTAAAAACGCGAGAGTTTGTTCCACGGCATAAGCTTCGTCAAACGTGCTTGCCTTACAGCGTGCCGTTAATCCAGATTTGCCATGCTGAGTTGTACACCACTCATCCATGCCATCCAGTAGTTCATCACTTTGATGAATGGCAATCGTTGGCCCTTCGGCTAATATATTCAGATCAGCGTCAGTGACAACAGTTGCAATTTCAAGTATTTTGTCAGTCTCTGGTTCAAGTCCGGTCATTTCCAGATCGAGCCAAATTAAATTTGATTTATTAATAGTCATAATTACCTTAAACGGTGCTTTTCTTTAGATCCAACGCATTTCGATATATCATATTAGCATCAACCGTCGAGCTAAAGCTTTTTTTAGCAAACTCGGCATTTAACTCAGGTTATAGGCCTCAAGTGGCAAAACAGAAAAAATTAAGTAAAGGCCAATCCCGTAGGATCAAGGCAAATCATCAAAAGCGTTTATCGAATGCCGATAAAAAACCGGCAAAAGTCGGCGCGCAAGAGTGGCAAACAGATAATTTAGGTCAAGTGGAAAGTGCGATTGTTATTAGCCGCTTTGGCCAACATGCCGACGTAGAAACCCAAAATGGCGATGTTCTTCGCTGTAATATTCGCCGTACCGTATCAAATTTAGTATGTGGCGATGAGGTATTATTTCGTCGTGCAAAAGTAAGTGAAGGCGATTTAGCGGGGGTTATTGAAGCAACTCAAGAACGTCGTTCACAGTTAACGCGCCCTGATTTTTACGACGGTGTAAAAGTGATTGCCGCGAATATAGACCAAATTTTAATGGTATCAGCAGTATTGCCTGAGTTTACGCCAAGCATTATTGACCGCTATTTAATTGCCTGCGAAGACATGGGCATTGAGCCGATTTTAGTCCTTAATAAAATTGATTTAATTGATGAAACTGGTTTAAACGACATACAACAAATACTCGATATTTACCGTAAACTTAATTACCAAGTGCTGCTAGTTAGTAATATAACCGGCGAAGGCATTAATGAATTAAAAGAAGTACTTGTAGGCAAAAACAATATTTTTGTTGGCCAAAGTGGTGTGGGTAAATCTACCTTAGTAAACACTGTGCTGCCGGATGCTGAAATTTTGACTAAAGAAGTCTCTGAAAACAGCGGTCTAGGCCAGCACACCACCACAGTATCGCGTCTGCATCATTTACCAAGTGGCGGTAACTTAATTGATTCACCGGGTATTCGTGAGTTTGGTTTATGGCATTTAGATGTTGAACGAGTCACTTGGTGTTTTAAAGAATTTAGAGAGTTTATAGGTGGATGCCGTTTTAGAGACTGTAAACACTTAAACGATCCAGGCTGTATAATTCAGCAAGCAGTCGCTGATGGCGATATCTCAAAGTTACGCTTTGAAAGCTATCACCGTATTTTAGAAACCATGGCCGATGGCCGTGCCGGCGCGCGTGCGCCTCGCGTATAATTAGGGAAAAACCTGTGAGTTTAGATAAATTTAAAATCGCCATGCAATATGCTATGCCAAAGCACTTTATTTCTCGTGTAGTAGGTAAGCTTGCAGCTGCAAAAGCGGGCGCATTAACAACAACATTAATTAAACTATTCATTAAACAATACAAAATAAATATGAGTGAGGCTAAATATTCTGATCCAGCTCACTATAAAACCTTTAATGAATTTTTTACCCGTCCGTTAAAGGACGGTGCTCGTCCTATGGTTGAAGATGACGATATTATTATTCACCCTGTTGACGGCGCAATCAGCCAACTTGGCGATATTGTTGACGGCCAACTAATCCAAGCTAAAGGCCATGATTACAGCTTACAAGCGTTGTTAGGTGGCTCAGAAGACGACACAACACCGTTTTTAGGTGGTAAATTTGCAACTATTTACTTGGCACCAAAAGATTACCACCGTATTCACATGCCAATTGATGGCACGCTAAGCAAAATGATTTATGTACCGGGCGATTTATTTTCGGTAAATCCACTTACCGCGCAAAACGTACCGAATTTATTTGCCCGTAACGAGCGTGTAGTAGCAATTTTTGAAACTGAAATTGGCCCGCTTGCTATGGTCCTTGTAGGCGCAACCATTGTTGCTAGCATAGAAACTATTTGGGCTGGCACAGTCACTCCACCAGCTGGCAGTGATGTGTTTAGCTGGAACTACCCAACTAAAGGCGAAAACGCGATCACCCTTAAAAAAGGGGAAGAAATGGGCCGCTTTAAATTAGGCTCAACAGTTGTGCTTGCATGGGGTGCAGATAAAGCCGATATTTTTGATGATCAACGCCCTGAAACGGTAACCCGTTTAGGCACTGCGTTTGCAAAAATTAACGATTAAACAAATCGTTAATTAGAAATAAAAAACCGCGTTATTTAAACGCGGTTTTTTAATTTCTGTAGGTGTGGGGATTGCTGTTACGAACATATTCATAACGTTTCTCTAAAGCGTAGCGGCCTCTTAACCTCTTTGTGTATAACTTCCCTAAGACTTTATTGCACAAAGAGAAAAAAGTGGAGTAAATGAGAAGACACCAAAGATTAAAAGCGAGCAAGTAAAAGTTTTTACTTCCCATCACACTCTTTACAGTTTAAATCTTTAACTACTTTAAAATGCTGTTGCTTTAAGCTTAATGCGTCAAAGGTTATAAACAAACTCCCACCAAAATGGCCTAACAGCATATTAAGAGTTAGCTGTGCCTGCATAGAGCCAATTACACCAAGTAAGGGGCTAATAACGCCCGCATTGTCGCAATTAACAACAGGGTTAGCATCATTTTGTGGAAATACGCAGCCATAGCAAGGGCTATCTGTTTGCCTAAAGTCAAAGCCCATTAATTGCCCTTGGGTTGCTAGCGCTGCTGCAGAAATTAGTGGTGTTTTGTTGTTTACGCAAAAACGATTGACGGTGTAACGAGTCGCAAAGTTATCAGAGCAATCAAGTACGATATCGGCGTTACTGAATAGTGCATCACTGTTAGCATCGCTCAACTTTTGCGAGTGAGTCACTATGTTTATTTGATTGTTAAGGCTCGCAAGCACCTTCCCTGCTGCATTTACTTTTTGCTGCCCTAAGTGATTCACTTTATACAGTATTTGCCGCTGTAAATTAGAGAGTTCAACGGTATCGTCATCAATTAATATTAGTGTGCCAATGCCAGCAGCTGCTAAATAGAGTAGCGCAGGGCTTCCTAGCCCGCCTGCACCTACCACAGCAACGGTTGCCGCTTTAAGTGTTAACTGCCCCTCAAGCCCCACTTCTTTTAATAATAAATGGCGGCTATAACGTAGAGTTTCTTTGTCGCTGAGCTGCTGCGCTTGCATGTTAGCAGGCATTCTCATTTATCACCGATTTTAAGGTATTGATTGCCTCTACGTAATCATCAGCCTCGGTAATAGCACGTACCACGGCTACACTGCCCACGCCCGTTTTAGCAACTTCTTGCGCCCTGTCTAAATCAATTCCGCCAATAGCCACTGTAGGATAGCTTTGCATTAATGGCACAAATCGAGTTAGTTTTTCAAGCCCTTGTATCTGGCCTGTCATGTCTTTGGTGGTAGTAGGGTAAATAGCGCCAAAGGCCATGTAGCTTGGGCGGTAATTATGCGCCCGAAGCATTTCATAAAAGCCATGGGTAGAAAGCCCAAGTCGCAGGCCTGCTTCTTTTATAGCCGCTAAATTTGCGCTCTCTAAGTCTTCTTGTCCTAAATGCACACCATATGCGCCATGTTTGATTGCCAGCTGCCAGTAATCATTAATAAACACATGCGCACTGTATTGCTGACCCAAAGCGACCGCGCTTGCGACTAATTGTTCAAGCTCATCTTCGCTTTTATCTTTAACTCTTAATTGCGCTGTTTTAATGCCATTTTGTAAGCATTTTTCTAGCCACTCTACGCTATCGACTACCGCATAAGCGCCAAGCGCTTTGCTTTCACACGCAGCAAAGTCAGCTGCCATATTAAAATCAAGCGGTACATCAAAATCTAGCTCATCACCCAACCAACTACCTGCTTCAATCACTTGAGGGTAATGCGCTAGGTCAGTCGGAAACGACGTTTGTGCAACCGGCCCTATCCCCTCGCCATAGCGAACTGATTGCTTCAAACCTTGGTTTATATAGGCTTTAGCTAAAATAAACGCATCTTTTAACGGATAGTCCTTTGCAAGGCATGCAGCAATAACAGACGCCATACTACAGCCAGTGCCATGATTGTGCGGAACCTGAATTTTTTCATTACCCAACCAGTACTCTTCACTACCTTGTGAGCAGTAATCAATACAGTAACCACTTGGATAATCCCAATGCCCGCCTTTAATAACCACCGCTTTGGCACCCCATGCCATTAGTTTGCTTGCTGCTTCTTTAATTGCTGCGGGGCCAATTAAATACACACCTGTTAATAACTGTGTTTCATGGGTATTAGGGGTAATTACATCCACCAGCGGTAATAGGCATTCTTTAATCGCGCTTACAGTGTCTTCTTCTGTTAGTAAGTCACCGCTTGAGGCAATAGCCACAGGATCGTACACAATCACCGGCGGGGTTGGCCACTTCGCTTTGTAATGGCTAATATGCTCACTGATCAATTGAATTTGCTGCACGTTAGCTAACATACCAATTTTAATTACTTTGGCTTTCATGTCTTTTTCGAGTGCCAATAACTGCGACTCAATCACATCAGTCGAGACAGCATTAATCGCCTCAACACCTAAACTATTTTGTGCTGTTAGTGCGGTAATCGCAGTACAACCGTGCACACCAAAGCTTTGCATTGCTTTAATATCAGCTTGAATACCTGCGCCACCGCCGGAGTCTGAGCCCGCAATCGTCCATACTACATTGTTCATAATGACCTACTTCCTAATTTTTTACGTTTGATGCCAAAATGGCATACCCATTGTGGGGGTTGATGGGGCCGCAACGTCTTTTTCTGGCATTGCTTTGGCGTTATAAGCAAAGCGCCCTGCTTCAACAGCTGCTTTAAATGCAAGTCCCATGGTAATAGGGCAACCCGCACCCGCTATGGCTGAATTTAATAATACCGCATCATACCCTAATTCTAAGGCTTGGCAGGCATGCGATGGTAAACCTAACCCAGCATCAACAATTAATGTGCTGTTAGGTAAACGCTCCCGTATCGCCTTTAAGTTATAACTATTTAATAATCCCTTACCGGTACCAATTGGCGCGCCCCATGGCATTAGCACCTCGCAGCCTAATTCATCTAAACGTTGGCAAAGCACTAAGTCATCGGTGCAGTAAGGCAGTACTTTAAACCCATCTTTAATTAAAATCTCAGTGGCTTCAAGCAGAGCAAAAGGATCTGGCTGTAAGTTATAGTCATCGCCAATTAATTCCAGCTTTATCCAATCGGTAGCAAATACTTCTCGACACATTTTAGCTAAATTAATGGCCTCTTTAACACTGTGGCATCCTGCTGTGTTAGGTAAAACTTTAAGCCCTGTATTCTTTATAAGTTGCCAAAAATCATCTCCTGCAGCTGCGTTTTGCTGGCGACGTAAAGACACAGTAACAATATCCGCTCCTGAAGCATTAATTGCTTTAGTCATCGTCGCGGGCGATGGGTAAAGCGCAGAGCCAATCAGTAATCTACTTGAAAATTGCTCGCCATAAATAGTGATATTATCGGGAGGTAACATAATGGTTACCCTCCTTGAATCGGAGATAACACATCAATGCAATCACCATCATTAAGTGTGTAGTTAGCATGTTGCTCTTGAGGTACAAACTGGCCATTAATGGCTACTGCAAACGGTGCTTTAGCACCATACTCAATTAAACACTGTTTTAGTTCGCTTCTTGTTAGGGTGAGCGCTTTACCATTAATTATTATATCCATCATTCCTCACTCTATTCTGGCAACAGCATCAGCAACTAAACTCGGCGCGATCATGTAGCCATGGCGGTATAATCCATTAATACTAATTACCTGCCCTAATTGTGTAACTTGTGGGCAGTTATCGCTAAACGCAGGTCGAAGCCCGGTTTGAATATTTAACAGTCGAGCCTCGGCAAAACCGCTGTGCACTGTATAAGCGGCTGAAAGTAACTCCAACGTTGAACGCACCGTTGCCGCCCCGCTATCTTGAGACTCAATTTCGGTGGCACCAATCACATATTCATGATTCGGCTTAGGTGCTATATAAATAGGATAACGCGGATGCATTAACCTCACTGGCCGAGATAAATTAACCTCGGGTGCATAGAGTCTTGCCACTTCCCCGCGCACGCCTCGAAGGGGCTGATCTTGTTTGGCTCCAAGCCCTCGACAATCAATAATGTAATCAAACTCTCGATTATTCACTTTGTTATCAAAGATGCTGGCGCGCTGATTAAATACAAACTTTACTTTGCGCTTATTTAGCAACCTAAAACTGGCTTTGTAAAAGGCTTGGTTATCTATTTGTGCTTCACCGGGCAAAAATAGGCCTTGGCTAAATCGACCAGCCAGTTCAGGTTCTAGTTGCTCAATTTGCTGTGCATTAATTGCTTGAGCACTAAAATTTAGTAACGGTTTGATTCGCTGTGCAAAGCTTTGTAAGTCGCCTTTATCCTGCGGATGAGCAACCACTAGGGTACCTTGCTGTTGAAAAAATACCTCGCTATTTAGTTGTTCTAAAATAGCAGGCCATCGAGTAATAGAATCCACTCCCATTAAAGCCAATTCACGTTCGCACATAACAGACTCAGCTAGGGGGGCTAGCATCGCTGCTGCCACTTTACCGGCACTGTTCTGAGTATGTTCATCATCGGCTTCAAATACGGTAACACGATGTTGCTTACTTAACTCAAGCGCGGCCAACCGCCCTGCTAAACCAAAACCCACCACAGCAATGTTATAAAACATAAACACTCCTAAATGTAGCTCATAGCCACCAGCTTTCAGCTGTCAGTAAAGCAACTCTTGCCTCTACGCTGCTTACTTTATCGCTGATAGCTGACAGCTAATAACTGAAAGCTGTGCTACAGCGCTTTATGGTAAATCTCTGAGCCTGTTTGCTTAAACTCTTCAGATTTGGCTTTCATCTCGGCCTCAACATCAACCATTTTGATTTCAATGGCATCACCCACGTTATTAGGATCAATACCGCGCGCTTCTAGATCTTTGGCGTAGTCGCGTACTTCTTGGGTTATTTTCATGGAACAAAATTTAGGGCCACACATAGAACAAAAATGCGCAACTTTGCCTGATTCTTGCGGCAGTGTTTCATCATGATATTCACGGGCGCGAACCGGGTCTAAACCAATATTAAATTGGTCATGCCATCTAAATTCAAAGCGCGCTTTTGATAGCGCGTTATCTCGCTCCTGTGCACCTGGGTGACCTTTCGCTAAATCGGCCGCATGAGCGGCAATTTTGTAAGTAATAAGGCCTTCTTTTACATCTTCTTTATTTGGCAAACCTAAATGCTCTTTAGGTGTTACATAACACAGCATCGCACAGCCATACCAAGCAATCTGCGCAGCACCAATCCCTGAGGTAATATGATCATACCCTGGGGCAATATCGGTGGTCAGTGGACCTAAGGTATAAAATGGCGCTTCGTCGCAATGTTTAAGCTGCTCATCCATATTGGCTTTGATCATATGCATAGGCACGTGTCCAGGGCCTTCTATGAACACTTGTACATCATGTTTCCAAGCTATTTTTGTCAGTTCCCCTAAGGTACGTAGCTCACTAAATTGTGCTTCGTCGTTCGCATCGGCAATAGAACCCGGACGTAAACCATCACCGAGTGAAAAACACACATCGTATTGTTTTAAAATTTCACAAATATCTTCAAAGTGAGTGTATAAGAAGTTTTCTTTGTGGTGCGCTAAACACCATTTAGCCATAATTGAGCCACCACGTGACACAATACCGGTTACGCGTTTTGCCGTCATTGGCACATAACGCAATAGCACACCAGCATGAATGGTAAAGTAATCAACGCCTTGTTCTGCTTGTTCAATCAGAGTATCGCGAAATATTTCCCAGGTTAGGTCTTCTGCTACGCCGTTGACTTTTTCAAGTGCTTGGTAAATTGGAACAGTACCAATAGGGACTGGCGAATTACGTACCAGCCATTCACGGGTTTCGTGAATGTAACGCCCTGTTGATAAATCCATTACGGTGTCGGCACCCCAACGGGTTGACCACACCATTTTTTCAACTTCTTCTTCGATAGATGAACCCACTGATGAATTACCTATATTGGCGTTAACTTTAACTAAAAAGTTACGACCAACAATCATAGGCTCGGTTTCTGGGTGATTAATATTGTTAGGTAAAATAGCGCGTCCACGAGCAATTTCATCACGCACAAATTCAGGAGTAATAAACTCAGGGATACTCGCGCCAAACGACTCCCCTTTATGCTGCGCAGCTAGTAACTCTTCACGTATTTGCGCACGCCCCATGTTTTCACGTATCGCTACATATTCCATTTCTGGGGTGACTATCCCTTGGCGGGCATAATGCATTTGGGTGACATTTTTACCTGCTTTTGCACGGCGTATTTTTGGAAGGTGTTCAAAGCGAATATGATCTAGCCCATCATCAGCCATACGCTGCTGTGCGAACTGTGAGGTTACCGACTCGAGTACTTCGGTATCATTACGGCTCTCAATCCATTGTTCACGGTATTTATTAAGTCCCTTGCGCACATCCAATTTAAATTCAGGATCGGTATACGGGCCTGATGTATCGTAAACACGCAGTGGTGCATTTGACTCATACACTGGGTTTTGTTCATCACCACCAATAAAAGTATCGCTCAATGTGATTTCACGCATACCCACACGTACGCCTTGCTGGCTACCTGCAACGTATACTTTATGGGAGCTTGGAAACGGCTGACCGGTTAAGTTATAAATATAATCTGATGCGGCCGCACGAGTTTCGCGACGGGTGGCTTTATTTGTTGTATTTGACATGACTTACCTCATTGCTAAAGGGTTGTCTTGTCAGATATTCCGCTGAGGAATAGAGAAAGATCGTAAAGTAGCTTTATGCGACTTTGCGGCCTAAGACGGAGGTTGCTTTTTTGTGCGCATAAAAAAAGACGCACAAGCGTCCTAGTTAGGCAGCTTGTTCCCTACGCAGGTATTAACCTGATCAGGTTCACGGATCCCGCTTTCGCGATCTCAGCCTAAATAAAACTTAGGCACTCCGACAAGTATTTGAATTGTTCGTTGATTTGATAATGTTTTGATCAAATCTGCGACGAGTGTACGCCAGTTGAAAATTCCCTGCAAGGGGCTGTTTTTCAAAACTCAAAAATTATTTTGGGATAAACACAAATTTTTGTTCAGCTTGCATTACCAATGTTTGGTCTTGCATGTTAAGCACTGCACCTTGCTGCAGAGCCTGTAAAAACTGTTGTTCAAACTCATCCAGTTCAGGGCCACATGATTTACGTGTCATACCTAATTTGCTTACGCTCAGGCTACTGTCTTCAAGTGAGCCTTCACCAAAGAACTTATTACATCCGGTAAAGCCGTTTATTTGTAGCGCATCGATAAAGCTCATTGATGCTTTAAAGGACGCGGGAATGGCCAAATCATCAACCTTTGATAATTGCCATTGTGTATATTTTAGCTGCTCAGTGGTAACTGTCCCTGTTGATGCGCAACCAACACATAAACCGATTATAAGCATCGGTATTGCTGCTAATTTCATGTTATTACAAACTTAGTGTCTAATTAATGTAATAGTATCAATATTTGTCAGGTTTATCCGTTAAAAATGCATATTTTAAATGTAAATTTTTGTTTAAAATTCATGCTATTTAAAACTATGCAACGGCTTGGAATAAGTCATCTATCTGTGGTGGTAAAAATGGACGACCTCTTTCATTAACTGATGTACCAATAACTAAGGCATTGAGCATCACTTTTTCATCTTGTTTGCGCACTACCGTTTGTTTAAATGCAAACTTAAGACGACTAATACGCACAGGCTCTACCGCCACATAAAACTCATCTCCAGGCAATAGGGAATGTTTGTAATCCATTTCACTGCGCATCACCACTAAGTTAATTTTATCTTTTGCAAGCTGTGCAAAATCAACGCCGTGTGCGTATAAAAACTCGTGGCGAGCGTGCTCAAGATAATTAAAATAAACACTGTTATTTACAATACCTTGTAAGTCACATTCGTAGTCGCGCACCTTAAAGTCTACTTTAAAGGCCATATTAGTAATCCCAATTATTTAACGTATAATTGTCGCGTTTATAGCACAAGTGTTGAAATAATTGCTACCATACAAGTCCCTAAAATGGAGTTAAGTAACCTAATGAACTTACGTTTGTCTTTAATTACAGCCACGTTATTACCCCTGCTCGCAGCACCTATATATGCTAACGCAGATGACACCGAACTAGAGAAAATCATTGTTACCGGTGACTTTCAGCAAGAAAGCATTCAAACATTAAGCGCCAGTGCCAGCTTATTTTCTGAAAATGAAATGAATCAACGTGGTGCAACGTATTTAGACGAAATGTTAGCCAGTGCAGCCAATGTAAACTTTGCTGCTGGTGCGTCTCGCGGTCGTTATATTCAAATTCGCGGTGTTGGTTTACGCTCGCAGTTTGTTGACCCGATAAATCCATCTGTGGGCTTAGTAATTGACGGTATTAATTATTCAGGCTTAGGTGGTAGTTCATTATTGTTTGATATTGACCAAGTAGAAATTTACCGCGGTCCTCAAGGTACACGTTTTGGTGCAGATGGTATGGCGGGCATGATCCAAATGCAATCAGCTAGTGCAACCAGCGACCCTAGCTTAAAGTTACATTTAGGTGCCGGCACTTATAACAGCCACGAAGCAGGCCTTGCTGCTAGTACAGGTTTAACAGATGACACCAGTGCCCGCGTTAGCTACTTTCGCAGAAAGTCTGACGGCTACGTCGATAATATTTATTTAGATAAACCCACTCAAGATCAAGATGAGCAAGTTGCACGCTTTAAATTAAACAGCCAGCTTACAGCTCATTTAAATTCAGAACTTAACCTGCATTATATTGATATTAATAACGGTTACGATGCATTTACTCTTGATAATTCTCGCAACAGCCTTGCTGATCAACCAGGCGAAGATAATCAACAAAGTTATGCTATTGGCCTGAATAATACTTACACTGGTTTTGATGCCTTTGATGTGAGCTTAAACCTTTCAGCTATTGATACAGAACTTTTTTATAGCTTTGATGAAGACTGGGTGTGTAACGATACTAATAAGCCGCAATTATGTGCCGCCGGTTTACATCCTTATGGTTATAGTTCAACAGATATTTATAGCCGCGATCGTGATGATCAAGCGCTCGACCTGAAATTTACTGGTAAAGCAGGTAACTGGGTTGCGGGTATTTACTATCAAAACCGTGATGTGGATTTAGAGCGTCAATATACGTGGTTAGCCAATCCGTTTGCTTCAACCTATGAAACTAATAACATTGCAGCTTATGGCCAATTAGCCACATCAATAGGCCCAAAAACTACGCTTATTACTGGTTTACGAGTTGAGCAATATCAAGGTGATTACACCGATAGTAACGGCTTTATTGAAGAAACTGATGATATTATGCTCGGTGGTAAAATTGCACTTGAATACCAAGTTATTGACCGCACTATGATTTATACCAGTATCACCCGCGGTTACAAAGCCGGTGGTATTAATTCAGAAGCGCTAGCAAAAGCAAAAGATGAAGGTTTAAACTTAGATGCTGATTTTTTCAAACAGCATACCAGCTTTGATCCAGAGTACTTATGGAGTGGTGAGTTTGGTGTTAAAGGCTCATCGCTAGATGACAAGTTTACTCTGCGTTTAGCTGCTTTTTATATGCACCGCGATAATATTCAATTAAAGTCGTGGCAAGTATCAGATCAACAATTTACCGGTTATGTCGCCAATGCCAGCTCTGGCAGCAACTACGGCCTTGAAATTGAAGGTAGCTACTTACTTACTGATAATTTACTCATTAGTGGTAGTGCTGGCTATTTAGATACGAAAATAAACGACTTTGTGACTAAATCGGGCTTAAACCAAGATGGCCGCGAACAAGCACAAGCGCCTAAATATCAATACGCATTTAGTGCACGCTACAATGTTACTGATGAGCTATATGCTATGTTAGGTGTTGAAGGTAAAGATGATTATTACTTCTCAGACAGCCATAATGCACAGGCTCCAAATACAAACTTAGTGAATGCAAGCCTTGGTTACGAGGCTGAAAGCTGGGCAGTTCGTGCATGGGCACGTAATGTGTTTGATGAAACCGTTCCAACTCGCGGTTTTGAATTTGGTAACAATCCGTTAGATGGCTATACAAGCCAAACTTATATTCAACTAGGTGAGCCACGTGTAGCCGGCGTTACGTTTACACTTAATCTGTAATACAGCGAACCAGTTGTCAGTTCGAGAATAGAAAACACCGCGTTTAATGCAAACGCGGTGTTTTTTTATCTGATAGCTGACCGCTAAAAGCTATTAGCTGCTTTAAGCTCTTGCCACATCAAACGCAATCACTTCTTTTATTTTTTGTTTATTGGTTGCTAGCATCACGAGTCTATCAATCCCTAATGCAACCCCCGCGCATTGCTCTAAACCATGTTCCAATGCCGCAATTAAACGCGTATCCATAGGAACTTGCTTTAAGCTGTTAGCAGCACGATAGGTGTTGTCTTCGTTAAACCTTTTTGCTTGTTCTTTAGCATTAGTGAGCTCATTAAAGCCGTTAGCCAGTTCCATATTTTTATAATACAACTCAAAGCGCCCTGCTACTCGCTCATCGTGTTCACAAATTTGTGCCAGTGCCGCTTGTGATGCCGGAAAGTGATACACAAAGCATGGCTTATCTTGTCCTATTGTTGGCTCTACTTTCATACAAAATAATAATTGCAGCAAGGTATCTTTATGAGTCTCGTTTTTAGCAATATCAGCAAAGCCATGATCGCATGCGAGTTGTTGTAACTGCGTGATAGAGGCAGTTAATGGATCGAGCCCTAGCGCGCGCTCAAACGCCTGTTGGTAAGTAATCCGCTCTGCAGGATCAACCCCAAGAATGAGCTGCATCAGCTGATCTATTTCGTCCATTAAAGCAAATTCGTCAAACCCAGGCCGATACCATTCAAGCATAGTAAATTCAGGATTATGATGACTACCCGCTTCTTCATTTCTAAATGCCTTACAAAGCTGAAAAATAGCGCCTGAGCCGGCCGCTAACAAGCGTTTCATCGCAAACTCTGGAGATGTTTGCAAAAACAGGGGTAGCCCAGCAGCATGGCCTGGGCCTACAAATGTAGTATTAAAGCTGGCTAAATGTACATCGGTTACACTGGCAGCGCTTAAACTCGGTGTTTCGACTTCCATTACATTACGCTCATAAAAGAATTCCCGAATGCTGCGCATAATTGCTGCGCGTTGCTTAAGTATTTCTATGCTGGCACTCGGCTTCCAAAGATCTGCTGACATATTTTCTCCAAAAAAAATCCCAGCTTAAGCTGGGATTTAATTAATAAGACGCGTTACTGCTTACTTAACACGGCTCACGTATTCACCATTACGAGTGTCTACTTTAATTACTTCGCCAATTTGTACGAATAATGGAACACGCACTACAGCACCTGTGCTAAGCGTTGCTGGTTTACCACCCGTGCCTGCTGTATCACCTTTAAGGCCCGGATCAGTTTCAGTGATCTCAAGCTCAACAAAGTTTGGTGGAGTTACAGCAATTGGGCTGCCGTTCCATAATGTAATAGTACATACATCGTTTTCAACTAACCATTTGCCAGCATCGCCCAGTGCTTTTTCGTCAGCAGCGATTTGTTCAAATGTTTCATTGTTCATGAAATGCCAAAATTCACCGTCTGTGTATAGGTACGCTAAATCGGTATCCATTACATCAGCACCTTCAACCGATTCACCCGATTTAAAGGTTTTTTCAAGTACCTTGCCAGAGATAAGCTTACGGATACGAACACGGTTAAACGCTTGGCCTTTACCCGGTTTTACCATTTCATTTTCTAAGATACTGCAAGGTTCGCCGTCCATCATAATTTTTAGGCCGCCCTTGAACTCGTTGGTGCTATAATTCGCCATCGTTTCCTCTATTTATATTTTTCGAGTAATCTACGTGCCAATGATACAAAGAAATGAAGCAAATTTGCATAAAAACTGGCAAAAAGAATTAGCAAATGTAGTTACCTGCCCAAAAGTGTTGTTAGAAATGGTTGGTTTATCGAGCCAAGTCCATGAAAACGACATAAAAGCTCGTAGCTTGTTTCCTGTTCGTGTGCCATTGCCTTTTATAAAAAAAATTCGTCACGGCGATGCAAATGATCCTTTATTGCTGCAAGTTATGCCTCGCCATCAAGAGTTTTTAACTAAATCAGGGTTTAATAAAGATCCGCTACTTGAGCAAGATAACAATCAACCAGGTCTGTTACATAAATATAAGTCGCGTGTTTTAGTCATGTTTAAAACTGGTTGTGCGGTAAATTGCCGCTACTGCTTTAGACGCCATTTTCCTTATCAAGAAAACCAGTTAAATAAACGCAGCCTTATTGATGCATTGAGCTATATACAAGCTGATAAAAATATTAACGAAGTGATTTTAAGTGGTGGCGATCCACTAATGGCCAAAGATGATGCTATTAGTTGGTTTTTAGATGAGCTTGAGCAAATACCACAAATAAAACGGATGCGCATACACAGCCGCTTACCTGTTGTGATCCCTGCACGCATTACTGAACAATTATGTGAAAGATTAGCAAAGTCACCACTAAAAATTATATTCGTGAATCATATTAACCATGCTAACGAAATAGATAGTGACTTTAAAAACGCCATGAACATGCTAAAACAAGCCAATGTACTGCTATTAAATCAGGCGGTTATTTTAAAAGACGTGAACGATACAGTTGATGCGCAAATAAACTTAAGTGAAGCGTTGTTTGATGCAAATGTATTGCCTTATTACTTACACTTACTAGATAAAGTAGAAGGCGCAAGTCATTTTGATATAGATGAGGCACAAGCCATAAAAATAATGGCAGAGCTTTTAGAGACCCTGCCAGGATTTTTAGTGCCTAAACTAGTTAGAGAAATAGGAGGCCAAAAAAGTAAAACCCCTATCGACCTCAAATTGGTTTAAACATAAACGTTTACATTATTCCCAAGTGTTGCAGTAACCGACTTAGCCGGTGTTTGTGCACTTGAGGTTTGTGTAGCACCTTCAATAAGCGCAAGTGCAGCGGCGCCATCAGCTTGCTGTTGCTTTTTAGATAAAGCAGCAGTTAAAACCTCTGCGCCTTGGCCTGCACCAGGGATTGTAGGTAGATTTCCACCTGATATATTCATAACTCACACCTGACATTTAAATGTAATACACGTATTATAGTCGCTGAATTGGTAAATTACTTTACCAACCCACTTAAGTATTTATCGGCAACATTGCACTAAGCTTTAGGAAAACCATGGATTCTATAATTGAACAACTCAACGCCAACTTAAAAATTGTTTACCGTCAGGCGCTTGATGCTGATAAAAAACTCGATGAGTTACAACAGCAAGGCCACGGAAAATTTAAAGCCTTATTTGCCGAGGACGCTGGATTTAGCTTTGAAGCTAAACGCTTTAAGCCGTACGTTTTAGACGTTGCCGCTGATGTAGAAAGCTTATCAAGCGACGGTTTAGACGAAGAAAAGCTAAAACAAGCAGTTATTAAACTACAAAACTTACTAACCTTGTTAGCGACCTTTAAATAAAAATGAGCAACTGCTTTGCAAAGCGTCTACCAAAGTAGATGCTTTGCATTATTAGCTTTAGCTTACTTGATACGCGGTAAAATTTGTTCACCAAACCACTCTGTTAATAAGCGTTTTTCGTAGTAAAATGCTTCATCTCGACCCATTTTGATTTTATCCATAAAACCCATATCTTTTAAGCTTACGTTATCTTCTTGTGCGACAACGCCACTTTCATCACTAAGCACATAATTAAATTCAATGCGTGGAAAGTGAATAGGTTTAACCACTCGGATTTCGTTAACACCGCCATAGCGTACGTCTCCGGCTAAATCTAAATCGGTTACTTCAATGTTTAAACTGTAGTTTTTAGGAAGTTGCTCGCTGAGCTTTGCAAAGTGTTCATCAATACTTTTGGCTATTTGCTTATGGTATGAGCCTTTAGTTTGGTTGGATGGGCGTACATCGCGATAATCATTAAAGTCATGCCATTTCACTTGAGCCTCACCCGCGCAAACAACACTCGGTAGTGCAATACACATCAACATTGCTATTTTTTTAAC
This sequence comes from Pseudoalteromonas sp. 11L1, assembly GCF_055397545.1. Next base: position 349,984 of record NZ_AP041141.1, read on the forward strand.
TAAGTTCATACGTTTCTCCAACGAGTATTTTGATCATTGTGATCAATTGAATATTTTACAAATCGCTATACATCACTTTAGCAATTACATATGAACTATAACTTAATCTTTACACTGAGGTGTTATTAAAATTGCACAAAATGTAATCGAAAGTACGGTTTACGATCATACTATTACAAAGCAAATAAAATAATACATGTAAAAACTCATTATTTATGGTGAAATTAGGGTAATTGAACAGAGGTTTCCAAGGAGCATTCATGGCAATTTTAGTAACCGGTGGCGCAGGCTATATTGGCTCACACACCGTTTTAGAACTTTTACAGCAAGGCAGCGACGTTATCGTTATCGATAACTTAAGTAACTCCTCTGAAGAATCACTTGAGAGAGTGAAAAAAATAACCGGTAAAGCAATTACTTTTTATCAAGGTGATATTTTAGATAAATCCTTTTTAGACTCAGTATTTGCAAAACATAACATTGATAGTGTAATTCATTTTGCAGGTTTAAAAGCGGTTGGTGAGTCGGTAGCCAAACCAATCGCGTATTATCAAAATAACGTACAAGGCACATTAACACTAGTTGATGCTATGCGTGACGCGGGTGTGTTTAAACTGGTATTTAGCTCATCTGCAACAGTTTATGGTGACCCTGCAAGCTTACCAATACGCGAAGACTTCCCCGTTGGCGGTACAACCAACCCATATGGTACGTCTAAACTAATGGTTGAAATGATGCTGCAAGATATCGCTAAATCAGATGAGCGCTTTGCGTTTGCTATTTTGCGCTACTTTAATCCTGTTGGTGCACATGAGTCAGGTTTAATTGGTGAAGATCCTAATGGCATTCCTAATAATTTACTGCCTTTCATTTCACAAGTTGCGGTTGGTAAATTAAAGCAGCTCGCTATATTTGGCGATGATTACGACACGGTAGATGGTACTGGTGTTCGCGATTACATTCACGTTGTAGATTTAGCCCTAGGGCATTTAAAAGCACTTGATAAAATAGCCGCAGAAACCGGTGCGCTTGTTTATAACCTTGGTACCGGTAACGGCTATTCAGTATTACAAATGGTCAATGCGTTTATTAAGGCTAGCGACCAAGCAATCCCTTATGCGGTGTCACCTCGTCGCCCAGGTGATATTGCAGCCTGTTATGCTGCGCCAGAAAAAGCCCTTAGTGAACTAGGTTGGCAAGCTGAGCGTGGTATTGATGTGATGATGCAAGATACTTGGCGCTGGCAATCAAATAATCCAAATGGATATAAGTCATAAAGGCTTCTTTAAGTTATCAGCTTAAAATTAAAACACCGCATTTAAATTAAATGCGGTGTTTTAATGTTGTACTTACCAATTTTGCATTTCTACAATCCGTGACTGGGTTCGCGCATATTCAAAACTTAACTTTTTACCTTGGTATAACTCGTTTATGTCGGCCTGAGCATTAATTACCAGTAATTTGTGGCAATCGTAAAACTCATCGACTAAGGCAATAAAGCGCCGAGCTTCATCATCGAAAGTATGCTCATCTAACTGCTGCTTTTCGCGCTGATAACTGTCTTCTATACCATGTACAATAACTTTACCAGTTGCCTCTTTTCCCATTATTGGCACATTCGCGATGTATACTACCGAAAACTGTTCTGCTAAAAACATATAGTCATTGGCGCTACGAGGGCCTGAGCACAATGCCATAAAATCAATCAGTAAAGCATCGTCAGTTTTTAATAAATAAGGAAGCACTCGGCCATGCACAGTTATTGTATTATTACGCATTGCTTGAGAATGTGCGGATAAAAACCCAGCCTCAAATTCAGCATCGGGCAAGTTAATAAAATAATGACGACTACTTCTGCCGTATCTAAAGCGATGATCTTCCTCCCCCGCTACGTTAATTACACGACAATGTTCATTTATTAAATCGATAGTTGGTAAAAATCGCGCGCGTTGCAGACCGTTGTAATAAAGTTGCTCCGGTTTTGCGTTAGAGGTTGCTACTAGCACCACGCCTTGTTCAAATAAAGCGTTAAATAACCGAGCCATGATCATGGCGTCACCAATATCACTAACAAAAAACTCATCAAAGCACAGCACTTTTATCTTTTTGGCCCACTGTTTAGCAATTATTTGCAGCGGATTTTTATCCCCTTGTAACTTGGCCAATTGAGCATGAACTTTTTCGATAAAATGATGAAAGTGCAGGCGCTGCTTTTTCTCTGTGGGTAAGTTTTCATAAAATAAGTCCATCAACATAGATTTACCTCGGCCAACCGGGCCATATAAATATATTCCCCTTATTGAAGGTGCTTTTTGCCACCAGCTTGCAGGCTGATTTAATTGCTCACTTAAAGACTGTAACGCACTCACGGCTTGGTGCTGCGCCGCATCGAAATCAAGCTCTCCTGATGAAACCTTGCTATGGTATAGGCTTAAAATTTCTGTGCTGGGCTCTGTCATGGTATTTCACTATCCGCTATACTCGCGGCCATTGTAGCCGACTAAAAATGTGAACAACATGAAATTTCCTTGCCGTTTAGATAAATTTATTAGCCATTTAGCAGAGTTACCACGCTCAAAAGCCCGCGCAGCAATAAAAAGCCAAGTGGCTTGCGTTAATGGCGAGGTGATCACGGCATTCGACTTTCAAGTTACTCAACAAGATGACGTGTTATTTCATGATCAGCCATTAGTGTTTTTAGGTAAACGCTACTTTATGCTCAATAAGCCGGTAGGTTATGTATGCGCTAATTCAGATGAGTTACACAAAACCGTATTTGATTTGCTTGATGAGCCAAACATGGCCGACTTTCACATTGCCGGGCGTTTAGATATAGACACCACAGGCCTAGTGCTTATTACTAATGATGGCGAGTGGTCACATAAAATTACCTCGCCGAAAAAGAATAAGTTTAAAACCTACCTAGTCGAAACCCAAGAGCCGATTACCGACGATGCACTGCAGCAACTACGCGATGGTGTACAGTTACACAATGAAAAAGATTTAACTCGCCCTGCTATTGCTGAACGCGAAGGGAGTTACGGTTTACGTTTGTCGATTTCTGAGGGGAAGTACCATCAAGTGAAACGCATGCTAGCAGCGGTAGATAACAAAGTGGTTGAACTACATCGTGAACAAATTGCGGGTATAAAGTTAGGTGAAGATTTGGCTGCAGGTGAATACCGCCCATTAACTGCCGCAGAGATAAAACTGTGAGGTTGTTTAGGTGATAGGAAATGGTTCACGAGGTTCGGGCTGTTCACCTGCCGCTCTAGGCTCGATGCTCGTTGCCTTCTATAATCTTGCCTAATCTCTGTTCTTACGATTTAATCTGTACTAAATCAAAGTCTGTCATCCCAGGTACAATCGCTTGCAGCCGAGACTCAGTAATATCTAGAGAGTTTAAACATTCACAATATTCAGAGGCTTTAAGTTCTAATTGATGGGCTTTTTTCTGTAACGACTTATCGATTTCTTTGGTGATGATATCCATGCGTTGCCCCATGTCGTTCATGCGGTCTTCTATATTGCCTTCTCGAGATTTAAACGCATCCCCAAGCGACATTAAAATAGCACCCAAAGAGCCATGTACAGCTGAGTGTATTTTTTGACTAATTTCTTTAGTAAAAAAATCATCAATTTGGGAAAGCGATTGAGGAGCTATAAAAAAGAAATCGTCGCCACGTTTAAACTTATCCATAAGTGCGCGCTCTACATATTGTAATTGCGTTTTTAGCACTTCGGGTTCTTTATCTGACATGCCCTCAACAACATGCTCAATAGCACTGAGTCCTAGGTTAACGCCATCGGTCGCTAAATCGACCAACTCAGGAACTGTTTGACGAATACCATTGCTAAATTGTTCTAGCACTTTGCTTTCGTCGGTGCTTAAATCGACCCAGTAGCCTCGAATAAACAATTGATTATTATTGTTAATTTGCACCCTTGTTTGGCCTTTATCAACAATACGGATCACATCATCGGTAATAATTAAACCATGACGAAGTTCAACATCACATTGTTTTTGTGCGATTGCATTGGAGCTTAAAAGTGCCATTGATAACGCCAATATCGAACGAGATAAAAACGCCATAAACACCTCAAAAAGACTAAAATAGGGGGTTGCTAGATTAACAAAAAACCAACTTTATGCAAGCAAAAGTAACACCCTAAAAACAAGGCACCATGAAACGTAACGTTTACACAGCGCCTTTATCCTCTGGCTTGTACTATTAAATAGGTGAGCCTGGTGGTATTGGCAGGGCTTTAAAATTATCAGGCCACTGGCCTGTTGTTAAAAACTGATTAATTTGCGACGATAAATAGTTTTTAAATGCGCTGTCACCCACTTCAGGGTGGCCTAGCAAAGAGTGCTGATTAAACTCATCAGCAAGTTTGCTTAAATAGAAATGCAGTTGCGCTTGCACTTCAGGGCTTAAACCGTCGTTAGCCACAAGATCAGCCATGGCTTTTGCCGTTAGGTACTGTACTCGTTGTGTTACTTTTCCTGTCATGGTGGCAGGTGCTGATACATTAAACACTTGCTTATTTAACTGTTTAAGTAGCTCATCTAGGTTATAAAAGCGGTTATCACGTGCTTGCTGCTGTGCTAATCGATTTAATCGTTGAGCATTAAGTAATAGCGATAAGCTATGCTGCGCGGCCACTTCAGGCAATGCAAGTGCATCCATAGTTAAGCCGGTACGACCCACTATACTTTCTCGTGATTTAGACTCGCCATACGCTTTAGGTACGATTAAGGAAAGTATCGACTCTGGCAGCGTTAGATTAGTTGCTTTTAGGGTGGCTAAAATAGCATTAACGGCTTGTTGCTGAGCCTCTTTAGCTACAACTTGGGCGCCTTTAACGGGTGCATCACTACGAATTTCATAGTCATAATCAACGCCCGCAATAAGCTTTGCAACCGCTTCAACTTGATAACGGTGGAACAAGTAAAGTGGCACTAGCTTTTCTTCTAACTGCGACAGTGCAACCCCAGTTTTTATATTGTTAATACCAAACTGCCCAAGCGCCTGCTTTCGCACATCAAGCACTCTAAGTAATTCTTCACTTGGATTACTGCCATTATCCCAAAGATGCGCTGTAGGGTGCGCTCCACCTTTTGCACGGGCATCACTGTCAGAAATAAACGCCAAACCTAGCGATTTATTTTGTTGTAAAATAGCAGCGAGTGCTTCGCTTTCATCTTGGCCGGTAAAATCACTGTAGCCATATTTGATCACTTGCGTATCCCATGCGCCCATACCTTTAGCATAACCATGAGATACGTCTAACTGACCATTATCTGCAAAGCTCAATAACGGATGCGGATAATCCATCACCGAAGCTCGATTATTTACTGACGCAGCAAAGTTGTGCGCAATACCCAGTGTATGACCAATTTCATGAGCGCTGAGCTGACGAATACGATCAAGTGCCATAGCATGTAAAGTACCTGCCACTTCATTGCCTTTTAAATAAGGCGCAGCGAGTGATTCAGCAATAAGGATATCTTGACGCACTCGCAGCGACCCTAGTGTCACATGGCCTTTAATAATTTCGCCTGTACGTGGGTCTATAATTGAACTGCCATACGACCAACCTCGAGTTGCTCGATGCACCCATTGAATAACGTTGTAGCGCACATCCATAGGATCTGCATTACTTGGTAGCACTTTAACTTTAAAGGCATTTTTATAGCCTGCAGCATTAAAAGCGTCATTCCACCATTGCCCGCCATCTAATAAAGCCGTTTTTACTGGTTCAGGTACCCCTGGATCTAAGTAATAAACAATAGGCTCTACTGGCTCACTAACTGCTAGGCTTGGATCTTTTTTTGCTAAACGATGACGCGGAATGTAACGCACGTACATAGACTCATCGAGCCCTGCTGCATAATTTTTGTGCTCCACACTCCAATAACCGGATTGCGGGCTAAATTTTCGTGGCGTGTAATTATCATCAGGCAGTTGAATAAGTGAATGGTGCATGTGCACACTCAAAGCGTAAGGATCAGCACTCACTTGGCGAACGTATTTACCTGGTTTAGACCCTTTAAAGGTGAGAATGGCTTCAAGTTCAGTATTTTTCAAAAATGCTTTTGAGCGATTCATAAATACCGCACTGCGTGACTCATCAAGGCTAAACTGCCCTTGCTTGCGCGCAGCTAAAGTACGGCTTACGCCATGTACGTCACTCAGTAAATAAGGGGTGTAATCTATTAATGCAGCATTGTCATCTTGAGCGACAACTTTAAAACCCGCCAAAATGCTGGATGCAAACGCTTCTTTAACGCTTTGCTGCTCTGCTATATTACTCGTGTTTGCACGGTAGTAAGTATTTACGGCACGTAACATCACCTTGTTGCCAAAGCGCTCAAACTGTACCAAATAGGTACCGCCTAATTGGCCTCTATCTAAACCTATGTCGTTAGAGCCAACACCATAAGGCAAGCTATGCTGTAGTAAAAATTGTTGCTCAAGTTTATCAACTTTTAAATACACATTGCCGTTTTGGGTATCATAAAAGAAAGAAAAATAACCAGGGAAATGGTTCATTTTTTCAGTAAATTCGTCAATAGACTTAATTGCTGCGTGCGCTTGAGTTATCATACAGAGCAGCACAGTAAAGAGTATGTAACTTAATCGTGATATTTTTTGCATAATCTTATCTTTGTTATTAGCGTTTTAAATGCGATGTAGGTACCCCATTATAGGGGGGTATTTATACAATACAGTTATTTAAGACGAATTTCAGCGCTCTAAACTAATCTCTCTCACATTATGATTAGTTTTAACACGTTATCAGGAAAAAAGAATGCGTAGACTCCCACCAGTATTACTAGAAGATGGCTGTTCAAGAGAACTTTTGTCGTTAATTCGTACAATTTTAGCGGCATGTAAAGAAATTTCATTTCGCGTCGGTCAAGGTGAATTATCGGGCGTATTAGGCTCAACCCTCGATGAAAATATTCAAGGCGAAACACAAAAGAAACTCGATGTACTGTCTAATCAGTTATTAAAAGATATATTGCTGGAGTCAGGCACAGTTAAAGCGATTGCCTCTGAAGAAGAAGATTATACTGTTGCCGGTAACTCAGATGCCGAGTACATTGTTGCATTTGATCCACTTGATGGCTCGTCAAATACCGATATTAACTCACTTGTAGGTACTATTTTTTCGATTATGAAAGCACCTGTGGGCTCAGATGCTGCTGATGAAAAGATTTTTATGCAACCTGGGCATCAACAAGTGGCTGCAGGTTACGTACTGTATGGCCCATCAACTATGCTTGCGCTAACAACGGGTAAAGGTACACGCATGTTTACCTTAGATAAAACCCAAGGTAGCTTTTTACTTACTCAAGATTTTGCCGCTATTCCTGCTAAAACTAATGAATTTGCAATTAATGCCTCTAACCAGCGCCACTGGGAACCAGCGATGCAAAACTACATTAATGACTTACTTGCCGGAGATGCAGGCCCTCGCGCTCAAAACTTCAATATGCGTTGGATTGCTGCAATGGTTGGCGATGTTCATCGTGTACTTAGCCGTGGTGGTTTATTTACTTACCCAACTGACACTAAAGATCCTAATAAACCTAATAAACTACGTTTACTATATGAAGCAAATCCAATGGCAATGCTAGTAGAGCAAGCAGGTGGTATTGCTTCAACAGGCACTGAGCGTATTATGGATATTCAGCCTGATGCTATCCATCAGCGAGTTGCGGTTATTTTAGGCTCTAAAGACGAAGTGGAAACTTGCTTGAGCTATCATAAGTAAACTTTAAGAACAGGTTTTAGGTTTCAGTTGTCAGCTAGAGATAAGCCCTGTAGTGGTTACTAACATCTGAAACCTATTGCTTAAAACCTTTCATATTTTCTGATAACCACCTGCTACTGCTGTAGCAGCTTTAACAACTGTGCGAGCTTTTGATGAGTCAACTCGCCCATTTGCTCGCTATTACTTAGCGCGTAAATAACGCCTTCATGCTCAGCGCAATTTATGTCATCTCGCGACTCAATAACATTTGCCCACAGCTGTAAATCGTCAATATCAATTTCTTTATTGAAACAACGCGTAAGTACATTAATTAGTACAGGCTTTGTGAGTGTGTACAGGTAGGTTTGATTGTTTGCTGCGGTTGAAACAATCACACTAATGGCGTTATCTCTTTGCTCCCCAAAAGTAATAAATTCAGCCAATGCTTTTTGTATATTCATAATGTTTGTTATTCTTGCTGCTCTACTGTTAATAAGACCTAAAATGACCCAGATAAACTGCAGCCAATGTAATACAACGCTTAACTGTAATGTTAATGATATTACCGCATGTTGGTGTTATCAGTTACCCGCTATTTTACCACTCGATGATACAGCAACCAGCTGCTTATGCCGCTTATGTACTCTTGCTAAAATAAATAGCTATTTAGAGACTATATACACTCAACCAATAAAAGCTCAAATCGCTTTTGCTAAACAATTTAGAAGCCATGATAATTTAATTGAAGGGTTAGATTACACCATGCAGAATAATTACATGGTGTTTAGTAAGTGGTATTTTTTAAAACGTGGTACTTGCTGCAAAAACGGGTGTAAAAATTGTCCCTATAGTTAAATTAACCACCCACAGCAATAGGCAGTGAGCTATCAGCGCCCCACTCACTCCACGATCCGTCGTAAACACTTAAATTATTATATCCGCATTCATCAGCGAACAATGCAAGCGCACAGGCAGTAACACCCGAACCGCAGCTAAACTGTATCTGGGTTGCATTACCGACTAATTCACTAAACTGTGTTTGTATAAAGTCGAGTGATTTTGCCTCGCCATTTTCTAATAAACTACTTAAAGGTAGCGAGTAGCTATTAATAATATGGCCGCTGCGCATACCCGCTCTTGGCTCTTTATTTTTACCCGTAAAGCGCTCATAAGCACGCGCATCTAAAATGACCGTATTGGCATCCTCAGTAGCACTTAGTACCTGCTTTTTATCAATAAAGTAACCAGGTTGGTAATGAGCAATAAAGTCGCCTTTTAGTGATGCTTGTGTATAATTTGACTCAACCACAAGCCCAAGTTCAAGCCACTTGGCTAAACCGCCACTGAGGACTTTTACGTTATTAAACCCCATGGCTTTAAACATCCACCAGGCTCTAGCTGCACTGAATAACCCCGCATCCTCATAAATCACCACCAATGAGTCGTGATTAACGCCTGCTTTTTGCATCACCTGAGTAAATTGCTCTGCACTACACAAGGTATTGGGTAATGGGTTTGAAGTATCTGCGAGTTCTTTTTTGATATCAAACCGTTGTGCCTTGGGTAGCATAGCAACGGGCGAGTACTCCCCTGCAGCAGAGGGGCGTAGCATACCTGCATCAAAAATAACTAAGTTAGTTTGCTCTAAACGCGCATGTAACCATTTTGCACTGACTATGTTTTTCATCGTCTTGCCAAATTTAAGGAAATGAAATAGCTATATATTATTACAGCCTGTTTATAAACAGAATTTAGACTGGTTACAAATTATAATAATGCTAAAATAGCTGCTTTGAGGTTTCTAAATAAAATAAAATTATGCCAATCCCTTTTTACATTATCAATATGCAAGGCTGCGAAGACCGTTGGGAAACAACCCTAAAGCGACTTACCAGTCTACACTTAAATGCTGAACGTTTTGAAGCGACCATTGGCAAAAACCTTAGTGAACAAGAAATCCTCAAGTGGTATTGCCCGAAAAAAAATAAAAAACGTTACAATCGCAACCTATCTGCAGGTGAAATTGGTTGCTATGTAAGCCATATGCGCCTTTGGCAAAAAATGGTCGATGAAAATATCGCTTATTGTGTTGTATTAGAGGATGACCTTTTCATTGAAGCTTCACTAAAAGATGTTGTTGATGCGGCGCTTAAATTAAAAAACTGGGATTTAATCAAGTTATCTGATAATCGAAACTTTCCATTTATTGACAGTACGCTATTAGAAAATAACCTAACAGTTGGCAACTATAAAAAAGCACCAAACGGCACTCAAGGCTACATCATTTCACTAAGCGGCGCTAAAAAACTACTGCAAAGAAAACCGTTTTTTAGACCGGTGGATGTCGATATGCAGTTTCATACTGAAGTAGGCCTAAATATGATAGGCATAAAACCCTATCCTGTTGCCGAAGATCGAAGCTTTATTAGTGAAATAACAAGCGCTAATGCAGGCTCTCATTCCAACCGCAGTACATTTATCAGAAATTTAATTCATAGAGCGAGTATTCATATGCAAAGACGATATAAAACGGCAGATCTTGCCAAAATTACAAGTGAGTAATACCCAGCATATTTTTACATGTATGCATTTGATTATAAAAATTAAATCTTAATAATTTCGCCACGCAATGGCGCCATTTTAGCTAAAATTTCATTTTGCACTGTATGTGGGATATTTTGCTCGTTCATTGCATTTATTAATAAATCGACAACGTGATTGAAGTCTTTTTCATTTATATTCATACCTGTATGAATCGCAACCATCGAGTCGCCTTTGTATTCACAAGGACCCTCAACCAGCGAACATAAATGACTAATAAACCCTTGTCGAAAATGGCTAATATTACTGTGTTCAAAGTAATGAAACACTTGTTTATCATTGCCTATTTGGGCAATAAAACTGTCAGTTAACTTTTCAAGCCCAGCTCGCTCGCCAAGTTGGTGATACAGAGAAGTGTTAGGTTGTGTTGTACACCCTGAAAGTAAGCTTAAACAACAAAAAATAAATACACTCAGTTTCATTACCAATACCCCGTAACCGATAAATACCAGCCGGTTTGTTTATCAACACCAGCAATCCGCCCTAAGTCTAAATAGGCCGCCGTTACACTGACATGTTTATTAGGCATCCACGCTATAAATAAATCGCGCCAATCTTGTTCGCCTAAACCTAGGTTATTGGCTTTTTGTCGATACTCAATGCCAATAGCAAGTTCACGACTTACAAACACCGCACTACTTGCTTCTAGTAAAATATGGCTACCTTCATTAGCCCCTCCATATCCTAAAAGCCCTAACTGATTGGCTTTACTGTAACGGGTGGTCACATTCCAAAACCAGTTGTACCCAGCAAGTGCGCCCAAATGTAATTTACTGGCTGCTAGGTACACATCTGTCCCACTGGTATTTTTTGCGCCAACCAACTTTGCAACTGCGCCATCATCCAGTGATTTATGCTGTACACCCATGCTTAGCTGGGGCCACTTACTGTATACTATATCACCATATAAACGAATTTTTGCCCCAGAAATTGACTGCTCTATTTCTGTATTGAGCGCAGGCACATCAAACTGCTGCACGGCATAACTCAGTTCAACACGATTAAATAGGTTAAGCTGCACACCACAGGCATCTAGGCGGTAATCTGTTACATCAGCACGACTACAAAAGCCATTAACAGCCCATTCGTCCTCACTAGCATAACCTGCTAGCTGCGCCCAAGGAACTAACCCTCCTCCTGCACTGCCTTCAACTTGAGAGACACCCGGTGTTGCTAATAGTTTTCCCGTTGCAGCTACAGTTAGCGTACTGCAAAATAAGAGTGTCATGCTCAGTAAAAATTTAATGTACACCCTGATATTCCTCTAACCATTGTTCTAGTTGCTGTGCTTTTAAAGGACGACTCAAGTAGTAACCTTGTGCATGATCGCATTGCATTTCGTGAAGCAATGATAAAGACGCTGCCGTTTCTACGCCCTCGGCCACCACTGAAAACCCAAGTTGGTGCCCAAGTGTAATTGACGAGCGCACTATGTATTGATCTTTTTGTGACTCATGCAAAGTTAAAATAAAGCATTTATCTAGCTTAAGCTCATCAATAGGTAACATTTTTAATCGCCCCAATGATGTTTGCCCGACACCGTAATCGTCTAATGATATTTTAACACCGATAGTTTTTAAGTTCTCTAACGCTTTGATACCTTGAGCTTCATTTTCGATCATATCGCGCTCCGTCAACTCAATAGTGACGGAACTTGGGCTTACATGATATTTCTTTAAGGTCGCGACCAATAAATTATGAAATCCCGCATGCGCAATATCTTGGGCTGACACATTAATGGCTGCCTGTAAGTGAATCCCTTTTTTATACCAATCGGCTATTTGCGCAATAACTGTATCGACAACCCAGGCAGTTAGTTCCACAATTAATCCTGACTGCTCAGCTAAATCAATGAACACTTCAGGCGAAACCCAACTCCCATCATCACGTTGCCAACGAATAAGTGACTCAACCTTATCAATTTTCTGACTTTTAATATTCAACTTAGGCTGATAAGTCATAAACAGTTGCCCGTTATCATCATCAATCGCTTGTTTGAGCTCATCCAGCATGATTAAACGGTCTAAGTGCGCCTCATCTTCACCATCTTGGTAGTAATGTAAGCTTTGTTGGCTTGTTGTAGCCGCATCAACAGCAATGAGTACACGCCGCATTAAATCGTCCGCTTTAACGCCTTGTCCAGGGTACTGCACAATCCCAGCGTTAAAACGCAAACTTATTTTTAAGCTTTTAATCTGGTAAGGTGCCTGTAATTGCTCAATCAAATCGGCTACAGCACATTTTACTTGGTCAGCCTCCACACTGGGGTAAACCGTTAAAAACTCATCGCCGCCAATTCGTGCATGAAATCCACCAAGCTCATCAGAGAATTGACGAATACGGTTTGCCACCGCAATTAAACACTCATCTCCTACTTGCGGACCAAGCTTGTCGTTTATGTGTCTTAAGCCTTTTATATCAATAGCAACAAGCGTGTAGCATCTATCTTTAGTGAGCTGCTTTGCTAATAAATCTAACATAGCTGAACGGTTATAAAACCCTGTTAAGGTATCGTGATGTGCTTGAAAACTGATTTGCTGCTCACGCTTATTAATATCATTACCCATGTTATTAAAGGCGCTGACTAGCGTTGCTATTTCGCTGCTTTGTTTTTTACCTTCAAATTTAAAACGGTAGTCACCTTTGGCAAATTGCCTTGCGATAACCGCTAACTGTGTAAGTCCGCTGGTTAAGTTATTGGCCAGCAAACTACTGGTGATCACACCAAATAACATGGTTAATACGGCCAATGTAACTAGCGTTAGTAATAGCTGCTCAATATCTCGATAACTTGAAGTTAAATCAGCACTTAGTAGTAAGGTGACCGGATGTGATTGCAAAGACGGTAAAGCTATTTGTTGATTTTCATAGGCCAAGTACTCAGCAAAAAAACGAGCTGTAGTTTTATCTTCAAAGTATTCTATAGGTTGAAATTTTTCAGATTGAGGTGCAAACGAGCTTGCTGCAAAATCATCTAACTGCGCAACAAAGCTAACCTCCATACCGGTTAAGCTTTTCAGCTCAGTAGCAACAGCCGACGTGATTTTAAAGCCGACCAAGCTGTAAGCGATAGTTCTTGGAGTTTTAACGGGCAATAATATCACTTGATAGAGCTGGTTATTTAACACCACAAAGCTCGATTGTTCAGAATTATTTAATAACTCATCCATCAAGGGCTGTAGGTTATCTGCAAAATTTTGTGCATTCACATTAGCAGACACTAACCGCCCCGATAAATCGAGCAACAGCATTAAATCGGCATTGATCCGTTGGCTATGATTGTATAGCACACTACTAATGGTGGCTGCATCGCGAGTAGCAACTGCTTGCTTAAAACCAAAATCAGCGGTTAAAACCTTTGCAGCAGTTAATAGCAAGCTCTCTTTTGATTTTAAATATTGCTTATAAACGCTTTGCGCAACCGTTATATTTTGCTGGACTTTTTCTGCCTGAAACTTACTCGTAGACCACCAAAAACTCACTAAGCTGAGTAAAGTTGTAAGTAACACCAAGCCAACGCATAGCGTTGTTATACGGCTACGTAAATTATTGCCCATTACCTTCCCTAAATTGACTGCCAAAGGTGTTACGTGGTGCAGGCATAGATGTATTAATAGCGATTAATACTGGGTTAGTTGATTCTATATCAAACAGCTTTTTATTATCCAAAGGAGCTGTTTGCAGCGAATGCCAGATACTGGCTTGCACAGGAAAAGAGTCAACTTGTAGTTTTATCTGGCCTTGCTCGTTGCTGGTATACACATGATTACTGTTAGCAACATAAATATAGCCCACCATAGAGTCGTGGATGTTGCAGCCAAGAACAACAACCCCTTGATTATCAAACTTAATGGGTTCTTCTGGCTGGCCAGAATAGAGCTTTAATTGAAAAGGCTTTGCTTTTGAAAAAGAATATACATGGTGGCGAATATTATCGCTATTTGGAAAGTTTACGTACTGACCTTGACGTACAATAAGCAGCTGCGGTGAAAACTGTTTATCAACTTGATCCATTACCACCGTGGGTAAATTGCCCGTAGCTTTTGAGGAAGGTAAATGATTTATTTCTACTACAGCATTAGGCAATACTTGGCCATGCTGATCTTTAATAACCAAATTAATGGTATTGCCAAACGCCGATACACTAAACAATGCACCCAGTACTAATAAATAACGACGTTTTGCAATAACTTGCATTGCTCGCTCTAACATAATCACACCTAAATATTCACCATAGGTTAAGTTAATTAGAGACGAGCACTAATTGCAAGAATTATAGCTCAGTTACTAAAAATAAATACTTTTTCACTAGTTGAAACAAGCTTTATCATTAAGATTAACTTGCTCGTTAGTGATTAATTAAACCGTAGTCAGTATCTAAAATTGCAATCACTTCTTTGCGCGGATCATTGGGTATAACGATCTCTTTACCGACAATTTTGCTAGCAATACCCACATAAGTGTCAGACACTTCAAGCATTACTGACTCAGGTAAAATATAATCTTTTGCTAGCTGCTCACGCTCAGCCATACGGTCTTTATTTAATAATACATCACTCTCTGGCACGTTATTAATTAACAGCTGACGGAAGCCTTCCTTTGAGTTTTCAACAATTTTGCCATTCTTATAAGATGCTTCATCCCAAATACGCGATGAATCTGGTGTCCCTACTTCATCAATATAAATAAGCTGCTGCGCACCATTTAAATCTTCTACGTAACCAAATTCAAATTTGGTATCAACGAAAATCTGGCCAAGCTTAGCTAACTCATTACTAATTAGCTCGAACCCTTCTACCAATAATTTTTCATATTTGGTGACATCGTCAGCCGATTTAAAATTGAAAACATCTAAGTTGTTCGTAATATTTTCACGAGTGATGTTTACATCATCTACGGCAGGAATATCAGCAACCCCTTCTATAATACCTTTAGTAGAAGGAGTTATAAGTACTTGCTCAAGCTTTTGATTCGCTTTTAAGCCTTCTGGAAGTTGCAAACCACAAAAGTGTCTTTCGCCTTTGGCGTAGTCGCGCCACATACTGCCGGTAATATATTGACGAGCAATTGCTTCAACTTTAACTGTACTGGCTTTACGAACAATCCATACGTATGGATGAGGAATATCAACAATATGATTACCCGCCAAACCGGCTTCATTAAACATGTTAAACCAATGAGCAGCCACTGAGTTTAATGCAATCCCTTTACCAGGAACGCCATTTAGGCCATTTTCACCTTGCCATATGCAATCAAAAGCAGAAATTCTGTCTGAAATAACCATAATGGCTAATTCAGTATCGGCAGGAACATTATAGCCTTTTTCATTTATTAAGCGTTTGCTATCTGCATCGGTTAACCAATAAACTGAACGCACTTTGCCACTGTGTACTTTACCTTTAGTACGAATGGGTAAGTCATCGTTTACGTCTAAAACTTTATAGCTAGTCATGCTATCTCCGGGGTTTGGCATGCTCAAAGAGCAAAGTATGGAATTGGGGTTAGGCGCTCTATAATAATCTAGGCAACCACAAAGCTCAATCTTAGGCTAAAAACAAATCATCTCAGAATATTTATCTAGCTGACGCATTGGGGTAAACTTGCATAATTACTTGCCCTAAGGAGCTAGCTTGAACTATTTAACTGCCACTAAGAATAAGAAATATCTAATGTATATTTCTCAAAATTATTCCTATGCTATTTTAAGGCCATTGCAAGCAGAAATATTAGCTCAAGGAGGGGAAGTTAAATGGTTCTTAGAGGGTGATAATGTTAACCCTGACTTTTTGAAAAGTGATGAAAAAACACTAAATTCTATTCATGAGATAAACCAATGGGCGCCTGACGCAACCTTTGCACCAGCGAACTCTATCCCTACATTTTTCCCAGGAAAGAAAGTAGCTGTTTTTCACGGCTTTGATGCAGGAAAGCTAAACAAAAAAGGCCAAAACGATCACTTTAAAGTTCGGGGATGTTTTGATTTATATTGTACGCAAGGCCCAAATACGACGGCTCCGTTTACGGCGTTACAAAAAAAACTGGGCTATTTTAAGGTAGTAGAAACAGGTTGGCCTCCCCTAGATCAATTCTTTAACGGTAACTCAAAGCCTAGCCATATCGATGAAACAGACTCTCGCCCAACGGTATTGATCTGCTCTACATTTTCAAAACGCTTATCTCTTGCACCTAAACTTTATGAACAAATAAAACACTTTAGTGAAAGCGGTAAATGGCGACTATTAGTTCAGTTTCATCCGAAAATGCCGCAAGAGTGGGTTGATAAATACCAAGCGTTGAGTAATGACAATCTAACCTTTGTTGAAACAGATAATGTTATTCCATTACTGCAATCTGCTGATGTAATGCTGTGCGATACTTCATCCATATTACTGATGTTTTTGGTACAACGAAAACCGGTTGTAACGTTTTGTAATAAAGCACCTGAAAAACACTTACTTGATATTACAGATAAAAATAACGTTGAAGCCGCAATAGACTATGCACTAACTTATCCAAAAGAACTGGTGGATAATATTGAAGCCTTTTGCCAAGAATTACACCCATACGCAGATGGTAAGTCAAGCCAACGAGTACTTTGCGCAACCAATGAACTGTTGCATAGTGATGAAAAGCTCAAAGCTAAACCGCTTAATCTTCTTAGACAATTTAAAATGCGCAAAAGACTTAACTATTGGAGTTGGTAAGCCGTTATGATCAACCTTGAGAATGTATCTTTTAAATGGCATAAAAAAGCAGCCAGCCCCACTCTCACTATTGAGCAACTCGCCATTGATGAAGGTGAACATGTTTTTTTACATGGGCCAAGCGGTAGTGGTAAATCTACCTTACTGGCACTACTGGCAGGCATTAATGTAACCACTAGCGGCCAACTTTGTGTTTTGAACCAAAACCTAAGTGCGCTTACCAATGCACAGCGCGATGCATTTAGAGCTGATCATATTGGCTATATTTTCCAAAACTTTAATTTACTACCTTATTTAACCCCATTAGAAAATGTATGTTTAGGATGCCAATTTTCGAAAAAGCGTCAGCAGCACGTACTCAACCAAACTGATAGTTTAACTAAAGAAGCCGCCCGACTTCTCAACGCACTTGGGTTGGAGCCGCACTTTCATAATCAAAATGTTGCCACTTTAAGTATTGGGCAACAACAGCGAGTTGCCGCAGCACGCGCATTTATAGGCAGTCCCGAACTTATCATTGCCGATGAGCCAACTTCAGCACTTGATACGCAAAATCGTGAAAGCTTTATTAAGCTGCTATTTGAACAAGCAAAAAAAAGTAACAGCACGCTTGTTTTTGTCAGTCACGATGAAACATTAAAGCCACTCTTTAGCCGCACAATCGACTTAGTAAATTTACAAGGTGATGTATGATTTTATTTAAACTTGCCTATAAAAGTTTGCTAAATAGACGTGCCAGTGTATTACTGACATTGCTCACTATTGCGATTAGCGTCATGTTATTACTCAGTATTGAGCGCGTTCGCGTAGATGCTAAAAGTAGTTTTAGTAATACCATTTCGGGTACCGATTTAATTGTTGGCGCACGTACTGGCGATATTCAATTACTACTGTCCTCGGTGTTTAGAATTGGCCACACTAATAATGGGGTGAGCTGGCAAAGTTATCAATACATAATAAAACAACGCGGGGTTAAATGGAGCATTCCTATCAGCCTTGGTGATAGCCATAAAGGACAAGCAGTTTTAGGCACCACACTTGATTATTTTAAGCACTATCGATTTGCTAAAAAACAGTCCTTAGCATTTAGACAAGGACAGGCTTTTTCTAGCATCAATGAAGTTGTTATAGGGAGTGAGGTTGCAAGTAAACTGGCCTATAAAATTGGTGATGAAATCGTGATTTCTCATGGTATGGGCAATACTAGCTTTCATCATCATGACGATAACCCCTTCAAAGTTGTTGGTATTTTAAAGCCTACTGGCACCCCTGTTGATAAAACATTGCATGTGCCGCTGGCGGCAATTGAATTGATTCATGGTGGCGGCCATCATGATCATGACGATCATCATGACCACTCGAATCACGCACTAGTTGGCCATCCAAAACAAATTACCGCCTTTTTAATGGGCTTCGATTCACCGCTTTATACGCTACAAATTAGGCGCAACATAAATCAATATAAGCAAGAGCCTCTATTAGCGATTATGCCCACAGTCACACTAAAAGAGCTTTGGGAAATGCTGGCAATAATAGAAAAGATCCTATTGCTATTTTCATTTGTGGTGGTCATTATTAGCTTGCTCGGTATGTTAACCACACTGCTGGCTAACCTTAATCAACGCCGCAGAGAACTGGCAATATTGCGTTCTGTGGGCGCCCGCCCTTGGCAATTATTTTCACTGATCAGTATAGAATCACTGCTCACTACCTTTTTAGGTTGCTTAGTAGGCTGCACTCTATTTTATGCGCTTATGGGCACAACCGCGGGTTACTTACAAAGCCAAGCAGGAGTGAGCATTAGTATCAGTATGCTCTCTGACTATGAACTCACTTTGATTGGCGTTATTATGGCTGCGGGATTCATTATTGGCTTGATCCCTGCTACACGCGCTTACTTTTATTCTCTTAGTGATGGTATGAGTATAAAAATATAAACTTTAGGATGATCATGACGTTGTTTAAAGTAACTACACACTCTTTAATGCTATTAAGTGCAGTGCTAATTAGCTTTGCTAGCATTGCAAATCCCCCGAAGGAAATTTTTTGGGAAGACTTGATCCCACAAGGGCATGTGCAAATAGATACCCAAGCACAAGCTAATCACGAAGGCAGTGAGCAAAACTGGGTGCAACCTGATTTGGACGCGCCGGTTGTTAAAGCACTTGATGGGCAGTCTGTTAGCTTACCTGGGTTTGTTGTGCCACTTGAAGGTGACAGCGAACTTATTACCGAGTTTTTATTAGTCCCTTACTTTGGTGCTTGTATTCATGTGCCACCTCCACCGCCAAATCAGCTGGTTCATGTAACTATTAAAGGCGGTGTGCCTATCGATAGCTTATATGATGCAATTGTTGTAACGGGCGTTATTAAAACGCAAACTTGGTCTGGCGAAATAGCTCAAGTGGGTTATCAAATGCAAGCTGTCGGTGTTGCTCCCTTTGAGCTTTAATTCTTAAAATAAAAACCCACTTTTCAAAGTGGGTTTTTATTTTGTTCTATCAACCACCCGTTCTTATATCTCGTTCAAGTTCAGACTGCGTTTTCACTGGATGACAAGTCGACTTCACCGTACTCTTATTGCTTTCATCTTCGTCAGAGCTATCTTGTGCTGTTGCCTCAAATTGCATTGAAATAGAAATCACTAATTGTGCATCATCAGGCCAATAGCCTGATTCATCAGATAATGGGGCCGCACTTAACAGCCTACTGCTACACAGTGCTATTAAAACAGTGAGTAAAGGTAAAGCCTTCATTTTTTATCTCCTAAGCTAATTAACGCGGTCCTGCCGTTACTGTGATCTCGGCTGTTTGCAAAGAGTGCTGATGTAAGAAAAACCCTGTAAGTGCACTTGTTGCTCCTTGTGGAACAGCTAATTTTTCTACATCCAGTGCATACACTTTATAGGTATAGCTATGCTTGCGTCCTTCTGGTGGACATGGTCCAAAGTATCCCGGCTTACCCATATCTGTATTACCTTCAATGGCTCCTTTGGGCAAAGTCGTTGAAGATAATGAGTTACTAGTAAAAGGAATATCATGTACTACCCAGTGCCAAAAACCACTGCCAGTTGGTGCGTCATTGTCATACACTGTCACGGCAAAGCTTTTGGCTTTTTTAGGCGCATTTTGCCATTTAAGTTGTGGTCTAACATTACCCCCCTGACAACCAAAGCTATTCCAATATTGCTCACTCTTTATTGCCTGCCCTGGCTGTAAGTCAGGGCTCGATAAACTAAATTCAGCCGCAAAACTGGCGCTACTAAACAGCCCGCTGATCAGTAAAGTAACTGCTGAGTTTGAAAAGTTAACCATTTTCAGTCCTTATATTTTCAGTTAAAACGAAAGTTACTTTTGATACGCTGGGTAATCGGTATAACCTTTGGCTGTACCTCCAAACAATGTTCTCCCATCGGTAATGGTGTTTAGTGGCAGTTGCTCTTGAATACGATACGGTAAGTCTGGGTTAGCAATAAAACGGCGACCAAATGCAATATAATCAGCAAGACCTTGTTCAATAAGCTGCGCACCTGAATACTCGGTATAATTACCGGCAACAATAATCGCGCCACTAAAATACTGACGAAGTGCGGCTCTAAACTCTGGTGTTACACTAGGTGCATCGTCCCAGTCCGCTTCAGCAAGATGAATATACGCAATACCAATTTGCTCAAATTGCTTTGCTGCTAATAAAATAGTGTCAATTGCTTCACTATCATCCATACCACGCTGAGTGATAAAAGGCGCTAATCTAACACCCACTTTATGAGCGCCAATGGCATTACTAATTGCGCTAATAATTTCACAGGCAAAACGAATACGATTTTCTTGGCTACCGCCATATTCATCTGTGCGTTTATTTGCTGAGCGTCTTAAAAACTGATCAATCAAATACCCGTTACCTCCATGTATTTCAACGCCATCAAAACCAGCTTCAATCGCGTTAATTGCCGCTTGCTTATAATCATTTACTATTTCTTTAATTTCTTTAACACTTAGTGCTCGTGGGGTTGGGCAGTCAAGCATCCGCCCTTCTCCATCATCGCCTACCACCCAAACTTGTGCATCTGGAGCAAGTGCAGATGGGGCAACTGGCGTTCCATCATGATGAAATGAAGAGTGCGACATTCTACCAACGTGCCAAAGTTGTAAAAATATTTTACCGCCTTCTTTATGCACAGCTTGTGTTACTTGCTTCCAACCTTCGATTTGTTCTTGCGTGTAAATACCTGGCGTAAATGAGTAACCTTTGCCCTGAGCAGAAATTTGTGTTGCTTCAGAAATAATCAGTCCTGCAGTAGCACGCTGCGCATAATAAGTGGCCATCAGTTCAGTAGGAATATCGCCCGGTTGCGCAGTTCGCGAACGGGTCATAGGTGCCATCACAATTCTATTTTGCGTAACCATGCCACCGAGGGTTTTAGCTTCAAATAAGGATTCTATACACATAACTAACTCTCTTATAAATAATGTTTATCTGGATTTAAATTAAATTTCATCACTGCTAAATAGCATTTCGACTTTCATCTCTTCAGGCCCAGGTATAAATACTTGATGCTCTAGGAGCTCTGGCACGGTTCGCTCGAAATAACTTATACCTGTTTGCGCTAAGCGACTTTTCAATCCTTGATAACCTATGCTACGAATGGCAATGTGATCTACCACTCCTCGGCCTTGGGTTTTGCTGTTTAATGCTGATAAGTAACCCTGTTGCGCTTTATTACTAGCGGCATTAACCAGATGAATCAAAGCAACGTTATCGCTGCCGTATAACCACGCTCCCTCGAAAGGAAAAGGCGGACGATACCCTTCACTTAGCCCAACTGAATTAATAAAGAACCGTCGCATCACCTGGTAATCACAACTAGAAATTAATACATGATCTAAACGCATAAACTTTCTCTGTTGATAATGAGTACAACCAGTTTAACTATTTACTTAAATTTGATAATTGAGTTAATATCAAAAACACTATTCATTAATACTGAATTATAAAGAGTGAGGAACGATGGCTAAGATTGATGATATGCAGCTTTTTGTTCATGTGGTGCGCTCTGGCGGGCTTGCTGCAGCTGGGCGAAAAATTGGTTTATCGCCTGCGAGTATGACGGCACGTATCAACCAGCTTGAAAATCACTATCAAACCCGACTGTTAATACGTAATACTCGCAGTATTAAATTGACCGAGGCTGGAGAGCAATTTTATCAAGGCTGTTTAAGAGTAATTGCTGAAATTGATGCCACAGAGCAAAGTATTCAGCTTAGTAAAAACACCCTTTCGGGTAGTCTCAAAATAACCGCACCCTCTGACTTTGGTAAACAGTTTGTTGCCCCTGCAATAGCTAAATTTGTAGCACAAAACCCACAAGTTAAACCACACCTGCATTTAACCGATGGCTTAGTCAATTTAGTTGAAGAAGGTATTGATATTGCTATTCGCTTTGGAAACTTACCCGATAGCAATTTGATTAGCCGAATGATCAAGGCCAATCAACGTGTGTTATGTGCTTCAGCTGAATATTTAAAAATACATGGCCAACCTTTGCAGCCAAGCGATTTATTAAATCATCGCTGCCTAGTAATGGAGCGATTTGGTCAATCGATGAATGATTGGCATTTTAAAGATCAAATAATTCGCGTCCCTGTGGCTATGAGTAGCAGTGATGGTGCGGTGATCAGACAATGGGCAATTGATGGTGCCGGGATTGCTCTAAAATCAATGGTAGATATTAGCGATGATCTGACAAAGGGTCATTTAGTGACACTACTTGATGACTATATTCTCGGTTTTAGTAATAAAGATAAACAACAGATTGGCTTACAGTTTCTTTACCCATCAAGGCAATTTCAGCCACGACAAGTTGTCGCATTTATGGATTTTTTTCAGCAGCAAATTTAAATAAACAGCCGACAAAATAAAACCTTGAAAGCATGCACTTCCAAGGTTTTATTTGTAGTATTTGGCAGTAATAAAATTAAGCCGTGCCACCCACTGTTAACTGATCAATTTTCAAACTTGGCTGGCCAACACCTACTGGGACACTTTGACCGTCTTTACCACAAACACCGACGCCTTTATCAAGCGCTAAATCATTACCTACCATAGAGATTTGTTGCATAACCTCAGGGCCATTACCAATTAATGTTGCCCCTTTAATTGGCTGAGTAATTTTACCATTTTCAATTAAGTAAGCTTCTGAGGCACTAAACACAAACTTACCTGAGGTGATATCCACTTGGCCACCACCAAAATTAGGGGCAAACACGCCTTTTTTAACCGTGCTGATAATATCAGCTTGGCTATGCTCGCCACCTAACATATAAGTGTTGGTCATACGTGGC
Organism: Pseudoalteromonas sp. 11L1; assembly: GCF_055397545.1. The sequence goes on from NZ_AP041141.1 coordinate 373,395, forward strand.
ATTGGTAAATGCGCGTATGACTCACGACGTGCGTTACCTGTTGGGTTTACCCCCATCAAACGCGCGTTCATTTTATCTTGCATATAGCCTTTTAAAATACCGTTTTCGATAAGTACGTTATAGGCTGCAGGCGTGCCTTCGTCATCCACATTAAGTGAACCACGACGATCAGCCATAGTACCATCATCAACCACAGTACATAGCTCTGAAGCGACTTTTTGCCCTACTTTACCGCTAAACGCAGACGCGCCTTTACGGTTAAAGTCACCTTCTAGACCATGACCGACTGCTTCGTGTAACAACACGCCTGGCCAGCCATTACCTAATACTACTTCCATAGTACCCGCTGGGGCATCAATAGCTTCTAAGTTTACCTTAGCTTGACGAACGGCTTCTTCTGCAAAGCCCATCCAACGCGGCTTGCCATCAACAAGCTCTTTAAAGTAACCATAGTCTAGGCGTGCGCCGCCACCAGCACCGCCACGTTCACGGCGACCATTCTTCTCTAGCAATACAGAGCAGTTTAAACGGATCAGTGGGCGAATATCGGTAGCAAAGGTGCCATCACTGGCTGCAATTAATACTTCTTCGTATACCGCAGACATTGAGCTAATAACTTGCTCAGCATCAGGGGCTAATTCGCGGATATAATTTTCAAGCTCACGTAACAAATTAACTTTATCGGTATCGCTCATGCTAGAAATTGGTTGATGCGGTGAAAACTGCTGTTTTGCAGCCACATCACTAAATACTTTAACCGCTTTATCTTCACCGGCATCGGCAATACTACGTGCAGCCGTGGCTGCTTTGTTTAACGCTTCAAGATTGATTGCATCTGAATACGAAAAACCGGTTTTTTCACCACTAACAGCCCGTACGCCAACACCACGCTCAACATTATAAGACCCTTCTTTAACAAGGCCGTCTTCTAATACCCAAGACTCATGATGACTCGATTGAAAATAAAGGTCGGCATAATCAACTTTGTGCTGGTGAATATAAGCTAATGTTTTTTCGAGTTCTTCTCGATTTAGCTGGCTGTCGTGTAATAAATGCTGTTCAACCGAATTCATAATAATGGCTCTCTAAATCGTTGGTGAGATTGCAGCGGCATATCTCGTCTAATTTTGTGTAACTGGTTCAAATCTACGGTACAACTAATAAAACCAAGCCCTGTTGGTTTTTCACTTAATGTTTCACCCCAGGGCGATAACACCAGGCTGTGACCATAAGTTTGTCTACCGTTTTCATGTGTTCCATATTGCGCTGCAGCAATAACATAACACTGAGTTTCTATGGCTCGTGCTGCAAGTAGCGGCTGCCAATGCGCTTTACCTGTTGGAACAGTAAACGCACTGGGTACTAATATAATTTCTGCGCCTTTACGAGCTAAGGCATTAAATAAACCAGCAAAGCGCAAATCATAACATACTGTTAAACCAATTTTACCAAAGGGAGAATCAACAACCACAATCTCATCGCCCGCTTGAGTAAAGTCGGACTCTCGGTAGCTGCCGGTCTGGTCATCTACCTCAACATCAAATAAATGTATTTTGTTATAGCTTGCAACAATATCGCCTTGGTTATTAAACAAGTGTGAGGCAGCGTAATACTTATGTTGGTCATAGGGCTCTGGCATGGTGCCAGCATTTAACCAAATATTGTGTTTACGACACAATTCACTAATTTGCTGTTTATATTGCTCAATACGCTGTGACACTAACAACGTATCACCAGCGTGTTTACTAAACACTAAAAACGCTTCTGGTAAACATACTAACAAAGGCCGCGTGCTTGGTAATTCAGCTAACGCTTGCTTTAAAGCTGCAATGTTATCATCAGGGTTAAAGCCTGAGCACATTTGCAATGCGATAATCGCAGGAGATGAGTTTATGCGTTGTTTATTCATTGCGCGGCGCTAACCTCAGCATCTTTGAGTTTTAACTCTGAGGATGCTCGCGGCTGATTTTGTGCTGCTTGTGGCAAGGTCACCTCTCGGCTCTTACGATCTAACTCTTGTACCTGAGGATCGTTCATTTTACCCGTCACTTTAAAGTTGATCTCTGAGATCACTCGCGCAGAATGAATTACTTTATCAATTGCTAAAGCTGCAAGCCCCGTTACTGGGTTAACCATCCAAGCCACAATTACTGGAATACTCGACGTTACTTGCGGTGCTACTGCTAAGTCGTAGTCAATTTCGAGAGTATTTAAATTTGCATACCCTTTAATCGAGAGATCGGCAGGCACCCCATCCATTTTAGTATCTTGGGTATAGGCAATGCCCTTATCTATCTGCATCGTACCTTTCATGCTGTTATAGAAAAAACCTTTAGAAAATACATCTCTAAAATCAAGCTTTAACTTACGCACTAATGAATCAAGGCTTAGTAATGAAAATACCCGTGCGCCCCCATCACTCACCTCAGTTAAGTGGCCTTCGCCTAGATCCCAACTAATTTCACCGTCTAAACTAGCAATATCTAAGTTATAAGGTGCCGCTTGCCAATTTAATTGATAATTTAGATTGGCGTTTGAGTCTTTAATAGTGGTGGTAATATCAAATTCATTAAATAAGGCGCCAATATCATCACTTTTAAGTTCGCCGCTCATTGCCGTTAAACCATTTTGCCATTGCCCTTTAGTGCGCAATATATGATCGCCTTTATCCACCACTAGCTCAGAAATAAGCAGTTTTTTACCATCGCCTAACAATGAGGCGCTGACTTTATCTAGCTGATAATGGCTAATCTTACAGTCGGCACACTCAAACTCAATAGCAGGCAAATTTGTAAGCCATGCAAGTTGTTCAGGAGATGATTTTTCGCTCGGTTGCTCTGTTTCAGCCTCTAAAAAATTAAGCCTTAAATAGTCACTGTTTATTCGAATCGGCTGACTTGATTGCTCGCTGGGAATGAACACTTCTGCTCGTAATTCTTTAGCATTGAGCTTTAATTGCAAGTTATTATTTAAGGGCGACAAACGCATATCAAAATCATTAAACTGCATGTCACTCACATTAAAAGAGTTAATATTCGCAACAACCTCATACAAAGGCGGCATAATACCTGGCGATTCACTCTCTGGCTGCGCTTTAGCTGCATTAATAATTTGATCAATTAAATCAATCCAAGGTAATAACTCACTTTGCGCTAAGTTAATACTTACCGCTAAATCTTGCGCGTTAAGCCCTAAATCTTTGTTGCCAATTATAAAGTGGGCGTTATTAAACTGTGATTTAGTATTGTCTAGAATGGCATTAAAATAAACTAGCTGATCAACGTTTGCGGTGATCAAATTAGATATATCATCACCTTGAATAACCGCACTCAGTGGCCAAGCTTGCTCACTGTTTTTTGTATATGCTCCAGGTAAAGAACTACTTAAGCCAATAAGTGGCGATTCAACTTGGGCACGATAGTTAAACCCTTGCTCGGTAAAATTAAGCTCCAAAGCAATATCAACATCACTTTGCCCACTTAAGTAACCATCTAAAATGCCTTGACCATGGTTTATGAGTGTTTGTGCATCAAGCTGAGCATTTATACTTATATTAGCGCGATAATCCTCTTCATTTGCGTCACTATTGTAGTTAATAGTTAGTGGCATACCAAGCCATGTAGCCGTTGCATTTGTAAGGTTTATTTGTTGATTATTAAAGCTAAGTTCACCCTTTAAATGCTCAAGAGAAATACCAGGCGCAGAAATGTAGAGAGGTGAGTCGAGTAAATTAACCTTACCACTGACACTGGCTCCCCCCTCAAATTGTGAACCTATTAGCAATTCAATATTTGCACTTGCAAGACCCTGTCCTTGCACAACATTAAAAATATCAGCTAATGGATTTGCTAAAGGCGTAGCGGCAAAAAAATCGTGCATTTTTTCAAGCTCTGCTTGCTTATCAATACTAACTACCAACGGCGCATCGCCCATTAAGTCATCAATACTTACATGGACACTACTGCCAATATCAAGGTTTACCAGTTGGCCTTGCTGACTATATATGTCCATTCGCTCATTAGCAAAATGCAGCTTTGCATTGGCATTAGTTACTGCTGGCCAATCGGGATCGAATTGATAGGTGGCATTGTCTATTTGTGCTATTACATCAAACTGCCCTGAACCATCGTCAAATGGAAAGCCTGATAGTGGACCAGAAAATAACACCTGAGTATTTGATACTTCGCCTGCTTTTATTGCACCATTTAAATAACTAACTAAGTCAGGGCTCATTAACGTTAAAGGAAAATAGTGACCTGCAATACTGGCATCTGGTGCAAACGCTTCAGCATATAAATCTAAGCGTGGCGTATCACCCAAACTCAGCTGCATTTGTGCGCTTAAAGTCACCTCATTGTTATCAAGCCACAGGTTATCACTGCTAATATGCCAATCGCCTGAGCGCTTAGCTAAATCAAGCTCAATATTTAATTGGTTATAATCAATATTATTACTAAAACTAGCACCTGTAATTAAATGGCTGTTCTCACTAAAAATCGCAATGCGACCATACTGCTGATTAACCAGCCCATTAACTCTTAAAGATTGAGCGGCGGGTACAGCGTTTTTTTCTTGCCAGCTAATTTCGTCAGCATCAAACCATAGTTGCCATTGCCTTGCATCGGCAAACTCAAGGTACGCAGTCTTTATTTGTCCGCTAGGTTGGCGTGCTAAAAAGGGAGCTAAATCGGTAAAATTAGTCAACTCAGCTAAATCACTCAATAGCGCTAAATCAAGTTGCTGTAGCCATACTTTATTTTGCTTACCCAATAAGGCTTCAAATTCAAGGCTTGGCCAAGTGGTTTCACCGGTGCTAAATGCTAAGCCTGTGCTTTTTAATCGCCAGCTATTTTGCTCAGGGTATAAATGAAATCCCCCTTCACTTAGGCTTACATTTTGTGTTTGTTCATTGAGCTGCCAATTTACCGCGCTCGGTAACCACTGAACTTTTACGTCACTCACTAGGCCTTGCTCTAATCTAAGCCAAGCTTGTAAATTTAAATCGCTATGCAGTTGCTGCTTTTGAGTATTAATATATTGCGCTAACCAATTTGACACATCAACCTGATTAGCCTGCACATACAAATCACCCACCATTTGCTCTAAGGTTTCACCCTTAAGGGCAATGCGTGCATCAAAATTCCCCACCGAAATACCCGGTAATGCTAGACTGCCACTACCAAGATGTTGTTTATCTTGGTTTTGCCATACAATGTTTTCTAATAACAGCTTGCGTTCTTTGTTATCTTCTAATACAAAGTTGATACTGGAGTTTTCTATTGCAAAATGACCGGTTTCACCTAAAAATAGCCCTTCTATTAATTCTTTTTGTTCAAATGACACATCATCTTGGTTGCCGACAAATAAATTCGCGACATTAACCTTGGTATGAAAACCATTAATGACAAAGTAATTCGACTTAAGTTGAAGAGACTTTAAGCTTTCCCAAAGATTTAGCTCTAAACTGGTTTTCGCAATAGTTAAAGAAATAGGGGCGGTTTGGTTGTCTTTAAATGATAATTCTTCGAGCACTAGGGCTGGGCCATTACCTTGCCAACTTGCCGATATAGCGCCTATCGATAAGCTGATATCAAACTTGCTATCAAGGTAATTTTCTATGTCGCCTTTATAATCATTTGCGTAAGGTAAGGTGTATTTTAAAATAGAAACAATAACGGCCAGTAGCACCAAAATTACAGCACTTATTTGCCATAATTTGCGTACACAAAAGAAACAGGCCGCTTTAAACTTCATTACATCATTACCACATCAAACTGCTCTTGGCTGTATAAGCTCTCTGTTTGAATATTAACTTGCTTACCAATAAATAACTCTAACTCTGCAAGGTTATGATATTCGTCATTTAATAGCGCTTCACATACTGCTGGGGATGCATAAACTACAAATTTATCAGCAGCATAAGCGCGATTAACACGCACTATTTCACGAAGGATTTCATAGCACACAGTTTCTACCGTTTTTTGTGAACCACGCCCTGAACATGCAGGACATACATCACACAGTATATGCTCTAAACTTTCGCGAGTTCGCTTGCGGGTCATTTCAACTAGTCCCAATGCCGACAAACCATTAATATTAGCTTTGGCACGATCTTTAGAAAGCGCAGATTCTAATGAATGCATTACTCGGCGTTTGTGCTCATCGCTGACCATATCAATAAAGTCGATAATAATAATACCGCCTAAATTACGCAGCCTTAGTTGACGGGCAATAGCTGAGGTTGCTTCAACATTAGTATTAAAAATAGTTTCTTCAAGGTTACGGTGACCAACAAATGCACCGGTATTAACATCAACCGTGGTCATTGCTTCGGTTTGATCTATGATCAGGTACCCACCAGACTTTAAAGTCACCTTACGATGCAATGCCTTTTGAATTTCACTTTCTACATCAAATAAGTCGAAAATGGGGCGCTCACCCGGATAATACTCAAGCACTTGCGATAATAACGGCACAAACTCTTCAGTAAACAGCTTAAGCTCTTGATAGGTCAGCTTAGAGTCAACACGAATGCGCTCCATATCTTCGCCCACGTAATCACGTAACGTTCTAAAAGCTAGCGTAAGATCTTCATGCAAAATACTCGCTTTGCTGGTTTTACGGCGTTTAGAAACTATTTTATCCCACAGTTTTTTTAAAAACGCAGCATCGTGACGAAGCTCAGCTTCACTTGCACCTTCAGCGGCAGTTCTAACAATAAAGCTGCCGTTTTCGTCGCCATATTCAGCAACAATTTTTTTAAGTCTAGCGCGTTCCTCTTCCGTTTCTATACGCTGACTCACACCAACATGCGTCGCATCTGGCATAAATACTAAATAGCGTGACGGTATAGTAATATCAGTGGTTAAGCGAGCACCTTTACTGCCCAGTGGATCTTTAACCACTTGCACCATAATGTACTGCCCTTGACGAACAAGCTCACGAATATCTTGGACTTTTTTAATTGGCTCGTCGTCAACACCTTCCACAATAGAAGCACTATTGACGATATCTGAGGCGTGTAAAAAGGCGGCTTTCTCTAAGCCTATATCAACAAAAGCAGCTTGCATTCCCGGTAGCACGCGACTTATTTTACCTAAGTAAATATTGCCTACTATGCCTAAATTACCAATACGCTCTAGCTGAATTTCTTGTAATACACCGTTTTCGATTAGGGCAACGCGACTTTCACTTGGCGTGACATTGATCAGTAGTTCTGTACTCATGCTACCCTCTTAAGAATGTATTTAATAATTGTTCTGTCTCATACAAAGGTAAGCCTACAACGGCAAAATAGCTACCCGAAATATGCGTTACAAAGCGTCCACCTAACCCTTGGATACCGTAACCACCGGCTTTATCTTGAGGCTCGCCCGTTTGCCAATAAGCGTCTATTTCTGCATCATTGAGTATTTTAAAAGTAACATCAGTACTGACAACACAGCTAAGTACTTTTTCTGGTGTGGCAAAAGCGATAGCAGTTAACACTTGATGAGTATTTCCTGATAAACGCTTTAAGGTGTGAGTAAAGTCTTGTTTATCTATGGGTTTACCTAAAGATTGATTGTCAATCACGACTACAGTATCGCTGCCTAAAACGGGGCGGTCGGTATACCCTTGCTCTACCCCCATTTGCGCCTTTAAACGCGCTAAGCGTTCGACATAATCATATGGGAGTTCGTTAACAAGCTGGCTTTCATCAGCATCAACACTAAATTGTGAAAATTCGACACCCAATTGGGTTAAAAGCTCTTTACGACGGGGAGACGCGGAAGCTAAATATACTGCGCAAGTCATTATCTGATCCTAAAGTGTCTACGGTATTTTCTAAGTAATAAAAATACCCATATCCAACTCAACATGCCTGTTAATACAGGCCATAAGTAATGTGGGCTAAAATAAACGCCAAGTAAAAAGTGATTTAACCAAAACTGCATTAAATGATAAAGCGTTAAAAATAAGCCAATTAAAAGGCTTTGTTGCCACAATGAAAAATTGCGAATTTTTTGAAAGTTACTTGCCGTAACAAAAATACATACCGAGTAGGTTAATGAGTTTACACCTAAAGAAGAGCCAGTCGCTAAATCAATCAATAACCCAACAACCCAAGCTGTGCCTATATTTAAGCGGTGCGGTAAAGCCAAAGACCAATACATAAGCACCAACAACACCCAGTCAGGACGAAATGGTTCAAGTGAAAAAGGTAATGGCATCAATGCCACTACCAATGCAAAGAAAATACTTAACGCAATTAATAGCGTTTGGCGGTTAATCATCTCCCATCAACTCCTGCTGATTTAGCCATAACACGACTAATAGTCGAATTCTGTCTAATTGAGCTATCGGCTCAGCAAATACTTGCGCAAAAGGTTGACCTTCATCACGGGTTATTTCTGTGATCACCGCAACCGGGTAGCCTTCAGGAAATGTGCCACCAAGGCCAGATGTAACCAGTACATCGCCTATACGTACATCTAAACTATGCGGCACATGCGACAGCTTCAGTACGTTGATTTTACCAATACCTTCAACCACTGTTCGCACATCATTACGCAAAATACGCACAGGAGTGGCGTGGGTGGTATCGGTAATTAATAACACTCGTGACGTGGTTGAGCCCACTTTAGTCAACTGCCCCACTAGTCCCATATCATCAATTACTGCTTGGCTTTCACTTAAACCATCGGTAGTTCCTCGATTTATCACCACTTGATGACTATAAGGATTTGAGTGAACAGAAAGTACTTGAGCAATAATTTTACGATTGGTATGTTTTGAAGACGAGCCCATTAATGCTCTTAGTTTTTGATTTTCTTTTGCTAAGAATTCATATTGCTGGATTTGTTCGCTCTGCAATACTTGCTTTTTTTTCAGGGCTTCATTCTCAGTGAGCAACTGCTCGCGGGTATGCAAACTCTTGGCGCTAAAGCTAAATACTTCGTAAGGCAGGTTGGCAACATAAATGAGAGGGGTGACTAAGGTATTCAAACTGGTGCGAATATTTTCACCACCCTTTGTGTATTTATCTCCAAGGATCAATACGATACTCAAAAGCACTGCGACAAAAAGTCGCAGTTGCAAAGAGATTGTTTTTTCAAACATTGATTTCATTAGTCGTAACTAAAAACGTCACCACCGTGCACATCAATCATCTCAAGCGCTTTACCGCCGCCACGAGCAACACAGGTAAGTGGATCATCAGCAACAACCACTGGAATACCAGTTTCTTCCATGAGTAGGCGATCTAAATCTTTTAGTAACGCGCCGCCGCCAGTTAATACCATACCGTGCGCTGAAATATCAGATGCCAGCTCCGGTGGTGACTGTTCAAGTGCAACCATTACTGCACTTACAATCCCCATTAGCGGCTCTTGTAATGCTTCTAAAATTTCATGCGAATTAAGTGTAAACGAACGAGGAACACCTTCTGCAAGGTTACGACCACGCACTTCGATTTCTACTGGTTCGTCTGTTTTAAATGCAGAGCCAATTTGATGTTTAATATTCTCAGCCGTGGCTTCACCAATTAAGCTACCAAAGTTACGACGAACATAATTAATAATGGCTTCATCAAACTTGTCGCCACCAATACGTACAGATGACGAGTAGACAACACCATTGAGTGAGATAATAGCCACTTCGGTTGTACCGCCACCAATATCAACAACCATAGAACCCGTTGCTTCTGATACCGGTAAGCCAGCACCAATTGCAGCAGCCATAGGCTCTTCAATTAAGTAAACTTCACGAGCGCCTGCACCCATCGCTGATTCGCGAATTGCACGCTTTTCAACCTGTGTAGCGCCACAAGGTACACAAATAAGTACACGTGGGCTTGGTCGCATAAAGTTATTGTTGTGCACTTGCTTAATAAAATGCTGGAGCATTTTTTCGGTCACATAAAAATCAGCAATCACACCATCTTTCATCGGACGAATAGCTTTAATATTACCAGGCGTACGTCCTAACATTTGCTTAGCTTCTGTACCTACAGATGCAACACTTTTAGGTCCACCAGCACGTTCTTGACGAATAGCAACTACTGAAGGTTCGTTTAATACGATCCCTTCTTCTTTTACATAAATTAGTGTGTTGGCTGTACCTAGATCGATCGATAGATCGTTTGAAAAAATACCACGGAGTTTTTTAAACATGAGGCTGGATGACCTTTGAAATTCGTTCTTATTTTAGTTGCGCTTACTTTAACATTCTCAATGTAATGAGCAATATAAAGCGCAGCCGTCTTTGTAATCATTAAAAAGAGGAAGCGTTTGCTTCCTCATTAAATATTATTGTTCGCTCATTAAGCGAAAGCCAATGTAATTAGCTCTAAAGTCTGGCGCTAGGATTAAACGCGTTGAGGCACGAGCAAGGCTAGGTGCAAAATTCCATGCGCCGCCACGAACCACTGCATTTTTTTTGTTCTCTGTGCTACCAGTCCATTCCCATACATTGCCCACGGTGTCGTATAAACCAAATGCATTTGCAGAAAAAGACCCTACCGGTGCAGTGCGTTTGTTTGACCATTCGCTACCACACCAACCACAGTTTGCTAAGTTTTTACCAATTTCGTTACCCCAAGGGTATTCAGTATCTGTACCTGCACGCGCTGCATATTCCCACTCAACCTCTGTAGGTAGGCGATACGTTTGCGCTGTTTTATCAGAAAACCATTCTGCATAAGCTACAGCATCATTTTTTGTCAAACACACAGCTGGAAAATCACTAGTTTGCTCAAACCCAGGAGCTCGCCAGTTTAAGCTTGCTTCCCAAACGGGTTCGCCATTTAGATAATAAGCACACCCTTTGCCTTTTTCAGCTTCAGTCTTATATTGCGTTTCGTTTACAAACTTCTCAAATGCGCCGACAGTGACTTCTTTACTTTGCATAACAAACGCTTCACTAATCGTTTTTTCAACAACGGGACGCTCATTTTCCAGTCCATTGCCGTTAATATCGCCCATTTTAAATGTGCCAACAGGGATTACTACCGCTGACGAATCCACTGTTGGTGGCTGCGTATCAACTTCCATTCCTTTAGGGCAATCTGCTTGTATTATTTGCTCTCGCTTTTTAGTCGGTGCAGCAATCGACTCTGACTTTTTTTCTAACTTAGCGAAAAGTGTACGTGTCTTCTTTAAATCAATACGTGCTTTGTAAGGAACATAACCGTCTTTGCGTATTTCTAATTTGTGTAAACCACGCGGTAACCTTGTTACTAAGCGAGTTGAGCCAACACGAATGTCGTTAATAAAAACTTCATCGCCATGCACGTTTGAGCGCAAAGTTAACTGGATTAACTGATCTTTCTTTTGCTCAGCGACCACTTTTGGCTTTTTGTTAGCTGTTTTTGCAACAACAGCGACCGCCTTATTATCCGCATTATCGCTGAATGTTAACTGACTATCTGAAAAAGTAGTGCTATAAGCAGGCTGATAAGTATTTGTCAGCGGGGTACCATACTCTGAACAAAAACTGTTATTTACACTTAATAAGTGACACAAACGGCTACTGTTTACATCTCCACGCATAGTAACGCTTAAATTGACGTTGTAATCACCTTGCCCGCTAAAAGCGCTCTTAATCACATGGCTACTTAAAATCTGTACTTGCGCTCCTGCCATATCTCGCTTAGGTTCGACAAGACGTTTTTCGGTAAGGTTTTCAAATATTTGATCTAAAAAGCGCTTAGTCGCCTTTTTCAGCCCCATCTGCTGTCCGCGTTGCTCACATGCCGCTAGTGTTTCAGTACGCTTACAATTAAGGGTGTGGTCGACTTCAAGTGTCCCTTCACGGGTAAATTCGTTGCGCAATCGCTCTACACGCGCAGTGGTGTATTGCACTTTTAAACTTTCAATAGTGTTCTGAAGAGCATGTTTATCAGCGCGAATTTGCTCAATATCTTTTAGATGGGATGCAATTGCCGCCAATTGCATAGAGATATCATTTTTGTTTTGTTCTTGGTCAACAACGGCTTTTTGATAACGAGATTGCGCCTGCGTAATATCAAGCGATGGATTATTAATTAAGCGTCGATACATGTCATTCATCGCATCCAATGCTTGATTTTTTTCTTTATCAAGTTGTGTTGAACGCGCTCTAAGCAGTTCAAGCTGGGTTTGAAGCTGATTCTCTTCTTGTAAATATTTATCGAGCATCGTTGTTGAACGAGTGTATTCTGTTTGTTTCGTATTAATCTCTGATTCAATTCTATTTACAGTAGTTGTATCTTGTGCAAATACTGTGCTGGCAAAAAAGCTAGCAGAAATTAATAGAGATAAAGGAGCAATTCGCATATATTCCAGTCCCAAAAAAGCGGCAATTATTTGGTTATTATTATTTTTTATAATAAAACCTTATGCTATGTACTTGAAGCACAAAACACAAGCTTTGTTCATTTATTATCTCAGTTTACAACTATTATCCCGTTTCATGCCAGTAAATAACCGTTTCATTTGTACTAAATAGCTAATTTATTTAACAACACCGAGATTTATCTGCCTTTTACGCCCAAAAGATACCAATTTAGCGGCGCATACATATTTTTTAATTTGCTTAAGTAATAAAATTTGAGTCAAAATAACGCTATTAAACAGCACATTCACCATGTAACTAATAAAAAAGAGTGATAATGCCAATACAATTCAGTATTAATGAACATAGTTATTTACAACCAATTAATAACAAATTGCTAGCAGAAAAAAACATTACGTTAAACATCAAGCGTGATGATTTATTACACCCTGTTATTAGTGGTAATAAATGGCGTAAGCTCAAATACAATTTAGCTCGCATGCAACAACAAGGTAAAACAGAATTACTGACTTTTGGTGGGGCTTTTTCAAATCATATTCACGCGTGCGCAGCCGCGGGGAAAGAATTTAACCTAGTAACCCACGCAATTGTTAGAGGCCCTGAACTTGATCTCAATAATCCAACGTTAAAATTTGCAAAGCAATGTGGCATGCGATTACATGTAGTGAATCGATTAGAGTACCGACAACGAAATGAGAAAGCATATTTAACAGCATTACAGGCACGATTCCCCAATGCATATATCCTACCTGAAGGAGGCACAAACGAGTTTGCTATAGAAGGATGTAAAGAACTTGCCCAAAGTTTACCTGAGCATGACTACTTAATCTGTCCTACTGGCAGTGGTGGAACCTTGGCGGGCTTAATAGAGGGCAGCTCAAGTAAAAGCACTGTATTAGGTGTTGCAGTTTTAAAGCAAGCCGACTACCTGCGAGATGAAATACGGGCTCTTAGTCCTAAAGCAAAATCACAAAGTAATTGGCAGTTACTTACACAGTTCCATGATGGCGGATATGGTCGCTTTACTACTGAGCTATGGCAGTTTTGCCAGTACATGCAGCAGCAATATCAGTTACCACTGGAACCTATTTACAGCGGAAAAATGATGTATGCACTTTGGCAGCTCATTAACAACGACTACTTTCCCCCTGGCAGCAAAATTATTGCTGTTCATACAGGAGGGCTGCAAGGTTTGGACGGGCTAAAATATCGTGGACTTGTTTAACTAGCTAATGAAATGCAACTTGAGTGAAGTCGGGTAGTAATCCAGAGAAATACCCTCCTTGTGCAGTACTAACACCTATCACTTTTAAAAATTGCAATTCTTGATACGTTTCTACACTCGAGGCCACCACTGGCAAACTTAATAATTTACCAATATGCACAATTCCCCTGACAGATTTCTGCTGTAAATAATTATGATCTATGCCATGAACAAGTTCATGGGCCAAATTAAGCCCCGCTATTTGCTTGTTATGGGTGAAGTTAAATATGCTCTTACTACTTCTAACCTCATCAATAACGATATTAAAGTTGAGCGCTGTTATGGTCGAAAAAGCAGCCTGCAATCGATCTTGGCTATTTAAGAAATCAGCCTCATTTATCAAAAACTGTAACGTATGAAGGCTTTTCAACTCACTCATATGTTTACTTAGCCAACACCAAAACTCACTATTAAACCAGTTTTTAGGATGCAATTTAATACTAATAACAGACGATGACTTTTCTACTAGCAGCAACTTTTTAACTTGTATAACAACCGCTTGGTCAAGTAGTAACGCCTCATCCTCATTGTAAAACTGGCTTATATAATCTTGATTAAATAATTGTTTATTTGCCTTATCGCTACTTTTAATTAAAACATGATGTTTGATAATAGCGCCGCTATCCAACTCGTATACAGGTTGAAATAAAATCGCTAATTTTTGTTTTTCAACTCGCTGCGTAACAGGGTTTTTATTAAGCATTTGAAGATGGCTGCAATTGATTGCCAATTGATGATAATGCTGCACTCTACTTTGCATTGATAGTGTGAGTGACGATCTGGCAAGCTGATACACCATCACCTGATCAGCATTCGAGTAGTAAGTACACAAACCTAACTTTATACTCTCGTCAGCCACTCTAGGGGCTAAAATATGGGCTGCATTAAGCATGTATTGATGTAAGTATTTAGCGCAACTTTTTTTATCAATTGCACTAACCCCTGTGAAAGTAAAAGCAAACTTACCCGCTGTTAATTGCTTAACGGATATTACAGCAGTATTGGTAAAGTCTTTTGCTAGCAATACTTTAAGAGTCGCTGGTAAGTCCGTGTTTGTATCAAAATGGCATTCGCATTGAATGAGCGCAAATATATTATAGCCAATTATTTTCTGCTCCTTGACTACGTTTTCTAATACCGGTTGTGTAGGCTTTATTCTAGGCGTATGGCATACCTTTTTATAACCATCGTTTTGCTTGCGCTTCAACGTCACTGAACTATTTTTGGTCGCTTTAAACAATATAAAGCGCCTAGCAGCAAAAATAATGGCCAAAATAAACATATTCATTATTATAAATAGGTAGTTATAGGCATACCAGGTAGGCCATGAATATAACAGAATCCCTTTTGAATTAGAGCTGAAATAGTGCTTTTTCTGCTTTATATAAACAGAAACTTTATCTGGAGCCAGGGTAAAAGGTGTATTAGCTAAAAGTTGCTGCTCATTGGCTAACGGCTGCTGCAGTTGCTTAGCGAGCTCTATACCTGTTTGCTTATTTTGATGTTGTAAAACTAAATTTAAACCACTATTAAAAATAATAAATAGCATAAAACACAGAGCGTAAAATAAGGCACTAACGTAATTGGAAAACTGAAACTGACTGGCTTTCATAACTTACCCGCTCATTAAATAAGTTATTAAAGTGTTGTCTACTATTTGCAATTGCACAAGCCAATAATAAAAGTTTAGTAGCTGTTTTATTGTTAATACTTAATGTTTATAAACATTATATTTAGTGGTCAACAAAATTAGTAATGGCTTCATCTTTGTGCGCATAAATGGGAGTGCCGCCCTGCTTTGAAAACCTTAAAGCTATTTACAGCTTTTTAATGAGGAGTATTTACTCACTCAGCTGAGGATAAACGAGAGGGATAGTAATTATTATCAATAAAAAAAGCCCTGATTACTCAGGGCTCTTTTTTAATACTTTTTAAACTAAAAAGTTGGAAATTAGAAAGGAATATCGTCATCAAAGTCGATTGTTGGTTCCATTGGATTTGATGCGCCACCTTGCGGTGCATTTTGCGGCTTAGGAGCAAACCCGCCTTGCTGTTGTGGTGCATTATTTTGCTGAGGTGCAAAACCACCTTGCTGCTGTGGTTGATACTGGTTGTTTTGTTGCGGCGCTGGCTGCTGGGCAGGTGCAGATTGTTGCTGTGGAGCATAACTGCCTTGCTGACTATTTTGGCCTTGGTTATTTTGACCATAGCTACCGCTTTGCTGTCCGCCTTGGTTACCTTGATAACCGCCACTTTGTTGACCACCTTGGTTACCTTGATAGCCACCACTTTGTTGGTCGCCACCACGTGCACCTAACATTTGCATTTGACCAGTAAAGCCATCAACAACAATTTCTGTAGTGTACTTTTCTTGGCCTTGTTGGTCAGTCCATTTACGAGTTTGAAGTTTACCTTCTACGTAAATTTGTGAACCCTTGCGACAGTATTCGCCTACAATTTCAGCTAATTTGCCAAAAAATACCACACGGTGCCACTCAGTTTTATCAACCATTTGGCCAGTGTTTTTATCTTTATAGCTGTCTGAAGTTGCTAAGGTAATATTTGCTACGCCATTACCATTAGGCATGTAACGAACTTCAGGATCTTGCCCTAAATTACCAACCAAAATTACTTTGTTCACACCGCGTGCCATGGAACCATCTCCTATAAACGTTAGATTAAACCAGCCACTCTTCGGGCTTGGTCTAGGTCAAATTCTTTATCATTAATCTTTAAGTAGCTTCGACTTTCATCGCGAACTACGGTTGCTTCTATTACGCCGGGTAAAGCAACTAACTGAGAAGCTAGTGTTTGTGCCTGCTCTTCAGAATCTAATTGGGTCATTAAACTAATAACTTTGCTTTTCGGTGGGACTTGCATTTTCCACGCAATAATAAGCCATATTACCCCAACAAGTGCCGCCGCCGCAAACACAGCTTGCGTACTAGTGGTTTGTGCTACATACCCGCCTAACATACCGCCTAAAAAAGCCCCTAAGAACTGGCTAGATGAATACCCACCCATGGCGGAGCCTTTTTGGCTTGCTGGAGCAATACGCGACACAAGAGCTGGCATAGTGGCTTCTAAAAAGTTAAAAGCAACAAAATATAACAGCATACAAACCGCAATACCAACAACACTATTGGCCCATATTGACATGCTAAACATACTTATTATTAAGACCATCACTGAACCAATAAACGCCTGTTTTTCTTTCTCTTTTTTAATTGCCACTATCATTACTGGCACCATCAAGAAAAACGCTAAAAATAAAACCGGGATATAAAGCTGCCAATGGTTTTCAGCCACAAGTCCATCTTTAATTAGTTGACTTGGCAATACTACAAAAATAGTCGTCAATGTTAAATGCAGCAATAATACACCTGCATTTAGACGCGCAAGCTGCGGATGTTTAATTAGCTTTTTAATGTCACTAAAGCTGGCAAGTGTATCGCCTTTAGGGGCTTTATTTATTGCACTGGGTACCAGCATAGTGACAATAAAAATACCTAATAAAGCCAGTATAGCAGTTAACCAAAACACTCCGGCTATACCCCATGAAGCTGCCACTATAGGTCCAAGTAGCATAGCGAAGGCAAAGCTCATACCTATGCTCATGCCAATAACTGCCATTACTTTTGGTCGCTGTTCGTCACGACTTAAATCTGATGCAAACGCTAACAATGCGCTGGCGATAGCGCCCATACCTTGCAAGGCACGCCCTACCGTTACCATTTGTATGGACTCAGCTAAAGCCGCAACTACTGAACCCAAGGCAAATACAAGCAAACCACCTACAATCACTTTTTTACGGCCAATTTTATCAGACAGTCGCCCCATAGGTATTTGTAATACGGCCTGCGTTAAACCATACGCACCAATTGCAAAACCTATCCATATAGGTGAAAAGCCTTCAAGCGATTGACCATAAATAGCTAAAACAGGCATCAGCATAAACAAGCCGAGCATTCTAAATGCAAACACACTCGCTAACGATACGGCGGCGCGTTTCTCTCGTGAATTAAGTGAAGATGCGGTCATTATTTGCGTGATCTTACTGTGTGAAAAAATTAGGCAAGGATTCTATCACAAGCTTGGCAATAATTAATCGTCTATAACTAAGGATTTTTTCAATGATCAAGGATTAATATTGCAGCGTATTATGCGATACTGAACAAATAATTTTGGCAATAAACGAGATAGCATGGAAAACATTGAAGTCCGAGGCGCCCGCACGCACAATTTAAAAGACATCAGCCTAACCATCCCACGTGATAAACTAATTGTTATCACTGGCTTATCTGGTTCAGGAAAGTCATCACTTGCATTTGATACGCTTTATGCAGAAGGGCAACGCCGGTATGTTGAATCACTCTCTGCTTATGCAAGGCAGTTTTTGTCATTAATGGAAAAACCTGACGTAGATCATATTGAAGGCCTTTCCCCTGCTATTTCCATTGAACAAAAATCAACCTCGCATAATCCCCGTTCAACCGTGGGAACCATTACTGAAATCTACGATTACCTGCGTTTAATGTTTGCACGGGTTGGCGAACCTCGCTGTCCAACTCATGATTTACCACTCGCAGCGCAAACAATTAGTCAAATGGTCGATACCGCATTAGCGCTGCCTGAAGGCACTAAGTTAATGCTACTTGCTCCTGTTGTTAAAGACCGTAAAGGTGAGCATGTAAAACTATTAGAACAACTTGCCAGTCAAGGTTACATTCGTGCTCGTATAGATGGTGAAGTATGCGACTTATCCGATCCACCACCGCTAGATTTACATAAAAAGCATACTATTGAAGTCGTTGTGGATCGCTTTAAAGTAAAAGAGGGTCAACAGCAACGTCTTGCAGAGTCTTTTGAAACGGCACTTGAAATGTCAGGCGGCGTTGCCAACATTGCGTTTATGGATGATAGCAGTGCTGAAGAAATGCTGTTTTCAGCAAATTTTGCCTGCCCAACCTGTGGCTATGCGATGACCGAACTTGAACCGCGTTTATTTTCGTTCAATAACCCTGCAGGAGCTTGTCAAAGCTGTGACGGTTTAGGCGTAAGACAATACTTTGACCCGAATCGCGTGGTTCACAACCCTGAAATAAGCTTAGCCGGCGGGGCAATTAAAGGCTGGGATAAACGCAGTTTTTACTATTATCAAATGTTGCAAGCGGTTGCGCAGCATTACGAGTTTGATTTAGATGTACCTTATCAAGAGCTTGCAAAAGAACATAAAAAAATTATTTTAGATGGCTCTGGTGATACTAAAATTGCATTTAATTATCGTAATGACCGCGGTGATTTAATTACACGTAATCATGTATTTGAGGGCGTGTTAAACAATATGAACCGCCGCTACCGCGAAACTGAATCAAACTCAGTACGCGAAGAGCTAGCCAAGTATCAAACCAGCCAAGCCTGCCCTAGTTGTAAAGGCTCACGTTTGCGCCAAGAAGCACGCAATGTATTTATTGGTCAAACTAACTTGCCAACCATTACGCATATGAGTATTGGTGAGGCGATGGGCTTTTTTGAAGGCTTGCACCTAACTGGGCAAAAAGGCCAAATTGCCGAGAAAATTTTAAAAGAAATTCGCGATCGTCTATCGTTCTTAATTAATGTAGGCCTAAATTACTTATCACTTGAGCGTAGTGCCGACACACTTTCAGGCGGTGAGGCACAGCGTATTCGCTTAGCGAGTCAAATTGGTGCTGGGTTAGTGGGTGTTATGTATGTACTGGATGAACCTTCAATTGGTTTGCACCAACGTGATAACGACCGTTTATTGAAAACCTTGGTTCATTTACGCGATTTGGGTAATACCGTTATTGTTGTAGAACACGATGAAGACGCCATTCGTGCCGCTGATCATATTATTGATATTGGCCCAGGTGCTGGCGTACATGGCGGCCATGTTATTGCTCAAGGTACACGCGATGATATTTTAGCAAGCAAAGACTCGGTTACCGGCCAGTTTTTATCGGGCGTGCGTAAAATAGAAGTGCCTAAAGAGCGCCATGCTACTAACGATAAATGGCTAGAGCTGTTTGGTGCTACTGGTAATAACTTAAAAAATGTTGATTTAAAAATACCTTTTGGCTTAATGACCTGTATTACCGGCGTATCTGGCTCGGGTAAATCTACACTCATTAACGACACCTTATTTAAACTTGCCCACACAGAACTCAACGGCGCAACTACTGCTGAAGCAGCTCCTTATGGGTCAATTGCAGGACTTGAGCACTTTGATAAAGTAATTGATATTGACCAAAGTCCTATTGGCCGCACACCGCGTTCAAACCCTGCCACTTATACTGGTATTTTCACCGGTATTCGTGAGCTGTTTGCGGGTACTCAAGAAGCCCGTTCACGTGGTTACAAAGTGGGTCGCTTTAGCTTTAATGTTAAAGGTGGCCGTTGTGAAGCGTGCCAAGGTGATGGTGTTATTAAAGTAGAAATGCACTTCTTACCAGACGTATATGTACCGTGTGATGTATGTAAGGGTAAACGTTATAATCGCGAAACCTTAGAAGTACAATATAAAGGCAAAAACATCAACCAAGTGCTCGACATGACCGTTGAAGATGCCCATGACTACTTTGATAAAATACCGGCTATAGCACGTAAACTTAAAACCCTAATGGATGTTGGACTTTCTTATATTCGTTTAGGCCAAGCCGCTACAACACTTTCTGGTGGTGAAGCACAGCGAATTAAGTTAGCACGTGAGCTCTCTAAGCGTGATACTGGAAAAACATTGTACATTCTTGATGAGCCAACAACGGGACTTCATTTTGCTGATATTGAACAGTTATTAGTGGTGCTTCATCGTCTACGCGATCATGGCAATACCATTGTAGTAATTGAGCATAATTTAGATGTAATAAAAACTGCCGATTGGATCGTTGATTTAGGCCCTGAAGGTGGTGCTGGCGGCGGTGAAATACTGATTGCAGGTACACCAGAAGAAGTGGCGGAATGTCAGCGCTCACATACTGGGCACTACTTAAAACCATTACTTTAATATAAATTATAAAAAAGTACTTATTAAAAGTTACACAAAAATGCCGCTAAATTAGCGGCATTTTTTTACACTTATTCTAATAAATCAAATTATGTACGAGGAATAAATCCTAGTGCATCGTATACCGATTTAAGTGTTTTTTCTGCACGTACACTGGCCTTTTCTGCACCTGATTTCATGATGCTATCAAGTAGGTTTTGATCTTCTCTGATCTCTTTAAAACGTGCTTGGATTGGCTCAATCATATTCACTACCGCATCTGCAGTGTCTTTTTTCAGGTGGCCGTACATTTTATCTTCGTACTCTGGCACTAAATCTTCAATTGAGCGCTTAGTCGCTACGCTTAATAAAGTAAGTAAGTTAGAAACACCAGGCTTTTCTGTACGATCAAAGTAAATACGTGCTTGCTCGTCTGAATCGGTTACTGCTTTTTTAAGCTTTTTCTCAATCTTTTTAGGCTCATCTAATAGCATGATGTAACCATTTGGGTTTTCATCAGACTTAGACATCTTTTTAAGCGGATCTTGAAGGCTCATTACGCGTGCGCCAAATTCTGGAATATATGGCTCAGGTAATTTAAATACGTCGCCGTACAAGTTATTAAAGCGAGTAGCTATATCACGCGTTAGCTCTAGATGCTGCTTTTGATCGTCCCCTACTGGCACTTGGTCAGCTTGATACAATAAAATATCTGCTGCTTGTAATACTGGATACGAAAATAAACCTACGTTTACATTGTTAGCATGCTTAGATGACTTATCTTTAAACTGAGTCATGCGGTTAAGCTCACCCATTTGTGCGTAACAATTTAATACCCACGCTAACTGTGCGTGTTCAGGCACTTGTGATTGCACAAAAAGCGCAGACTTTTCAGGGTCAATACCGCACGCTGCATATAAGGCTATACCGTCTAACACACGAGATCGAAGAAGCTCAGGCTCTTGGCGAACAGTAATTGCGTGCAAATCAACAAGCATAAAGAAACTTTCGTGGTCTTCCTGTAGCTTTAGCCACTGGTTAATAGCGCCAACATAGTTGCCTATTGTCATACCACCGGTTGGCTGAATGCCACTTAAAACTACTGGTTTACTCATGATTTTCCTTTAGTGTTTAATTGATTAAAAATTTTAACGCTGTGTAAGTGTGGGTATTATAGCTAAGAAGTTATCGCATAGGTACTGTGGATTATAATCCCCGAGCTGCTCTCCTTGATGATACCCATAAGTAAGAGCTATCACATCAATATTGGCGGCTTGTGCTGCCAGTATGTCACTCTTTGAATCACCAATCATAATGGCTTTATCTGGCGAAATATTCAATGCATTACAAGCAAATAAGAGTGGCTCAGGTGACGGTTTTTTTGCCATGTCGTCACCGCAAACAATCACCTCAAAATGACTGCGAATAGCCAGTTTATCTAAAAGTAGTTCAGTAAAACAGCGTGCTTTATTGGTAATAAGTGCTTTGGGCATACCACTGAGAGCAGCAAGGCCCGTTTCAACATGCTGATATAATACGCTGTATTCACCAACCAGCTCACTGTAATGTTGATAAAAAAGCTTAATGGCTCGCTCGCTCAGAGTCTCATCAAGGTGTTCACTAATTTGTATATCACCGCAAAGAGCTCGCTTTACTAACACCTCAATGCCATTACCTACCCAGCTTTCAACTAATCGCTGACTGACAATGGGAAACGCTAAATCACTTAGCGTAAGATTTAAGGCCATATATAAGTCATACACGCTGTCAACTAGCGTGCCGTCTAAGTCAAATAGTGCCGCATCATATTTCATTACTTAATACTTTCTAATTGTTGGCGCATTTCATCAATTACGTTTTTATAGTCAGGCTGATTAAAAATAGCAGAGCCTGCAACAAACATGTCAGCACCCGCTTCAGCTGCCGCTGCAATATTATCTACTTTAATACCGCCATCAACTTCTAGGCGAATATCACGCCCAGAATCAATAATGCGTTGCTTTGCCTCTCGCAGTTTCTCAAGTGTTTGTGGAATAAAACTTTGCCCACCAAATCCGGGGTTCACCGACATTAATAAAATAACATCTATTTTATCCATTACATGATCAAGGTAGCTTAAACTCGTTGCAGGATTAAAAACTAGACCTGCTTGGCAACCTTGATCTTTTATCAATTGTAAAGTGCGGTCAATATGCTCACTGGCTTCTGGATGAAAGGTAATAATTGACGCCCCCGCCTCGGCAAATTGTGGAATTAAACTATCTACCGGTTTCACCATTAAATGAACATCAATAGGAGCTTTAATACCGTAATCGCGAAGTGCTTTACACACCATTGGGCCTATTGTTAAGTTAGGTACGTAATGGTTATCCATTACATCAAAATGGACAACATCAGCCCCTGCAGCTAAGACTCTGTCAACATCTTCGCCAAGGCGTGCAAAGTCTGCGGATAAAATTGAGGGCGCTATTAAGTATTTTTGTTCACAATTGAGCATTGCTAATCCATTAATGAATAATTTATGGCGTTAATGTAACTTAATTAACGATGTTACCCAAGTAACACCTTTAAAAATAACGCTAAATTAGCAACGCTAGCGACTAACTGTTATTAACTATAACAACGACAAAGCGCGTGAGCTAAAAGGATAAATCACGCTTATAAACAAATTTTGCGGCATGACTAGCTTTGAGTATAGCTAAAAATAAAGTGTATTATTTAAGCAAGTTTGTTATGCTTGGTGGAGAACTAAATTACTAGGTTTATATTATGCGTGTTTTTAAAATTGGATTATTAATCACGTCGGTAAGTGTCATTATTGGAGCTGCGTCGCTTTCTTCAAATACTGAGCAAGAATTAAGTTCAGCCAACACTTGTCTTCATAAAGATCAAACTAACGCTATTAATCATAGCGCAAATCGCTGCATTCAAATTCAAGAAGACTCTTCTTGGGCTTCTTGGCTAACCGGCAATAGCCGCAGTGCCCAGTTTCATTACCTAGATTTCCTAGAGTTATTAACAGGTACTGACGACAACCACAAGCCATCTTCAATCAAACCATTATTTTAATTAATGCAGCATTTCTTAAGCGCGTTACAAAGTGTGCTAGCGGCATTTTTTGGTGTGCAATCTGAAGATAAGCGTCAAACAGACTTTAAACACCACTCCCCTATTACATTAATAGCTATTGCCGTGATACTTTTTGTTTTATTTGTACTGGCTATTTACGCAACCGTGACTACGGTGCTAAGTACATAGCCATTAGCTCATCTACTTTATTTCGTGAACCGCCTTTTGGGCTAATCGTGCGTTTAACCTGAATTTTATCCAAAGAAGCTTGGCTGTAAATTTTGCGTGTCCATACCGTATCGTGATTTGAAATAAGGACTGGCGTATTATTCTCAAAAGCTGCTTGCTCAGCTAAGTTCGCTAAATTAGCCTGATCATCCAAATTAAACCCGCCTTTTGCATACGAGGTAAAAGATGCAGTTTTACTTAATGGCACATACGGCGGATCGCAGTAAATCACTGCATTTTTAGGCACCAGCTTGAATACATCATCATATCCTAGGCAAGTAAATGTAGCTTGTTGCGCTTTGCTAGCAAAAAAGTACATTTCTTTTTCAGGAAAATAAGGCTTTTTATATTTACCAAAAGGTACATTAAAAATGCCCTTTAAATTATAGCGGCATAATCCGTTATAACCATGGCGGTTCATATATAAAAATAAGATGGCTCGCTCATACACATCACTGCTTTGATTAAACTGCACACGATAATCATAATACGCATCTGAGTGGTTGTTTAAATCAACAAAAAGCTTTTTAGCATCACTAATTAACTCATCAGGCGAACGCTTGAGCTCTTTATATAAATTGATTAAATCAGCATTAATATCGTTGAGTACATAGTGTTTAAAATTGCTATTTAAAAACACTGAGCCCGCACCAACAAAAGGTTCAACCAAGGTATCAGCATGCTTACTTGCTTGATTTAGTCGCGCGTTAATATCTTCAACGAGGCTGTATTTTCCGCCAGCCCATTTAAGGAAGGCTCTACTCTTTTGCTGCATTGGCTCTTTACTTCAATTCGGTGTTGCGCGATTTTACACTAAAGTTACTGAGTTTACTGATCAACTCGTGCAATTTCTTGTTTTATTTTACTAATTTTTTTATAGAAAGGTTTATTTTTTCTAACCTCAGCAGGAAGTACTTGCAGTGCTTGTTTTGCCTCATTTAAGCTAACAAAGCTGCCTGTAGTTACTACCCACCACATTTTACCATTTCGTTTAGTTTGGTAGGTATTAGTGATATTTTCTAGCTTATGTTCAACAATAAACTCGTTCCCTACCTGCTGCTGAGTTACAGCTAAGAGCTGAATAACAAAATTATCCTCAGGTTGTTGTAAGTACCAATTACTGGGTATTTTTACTATTGGGTTTTGCGGCTTTGTCTGGGCAGGTTTAGTAACCGGCTTTTCTTCAACGGGTTTTGATGCCGGCTTTTCCTGTTCAACAACATTCGTTGATTCCGTTAAGCTCCCAACAATCGCTGGAACATTGTTATTGGTTTTTTGGGTGGGCTTTTGAAGGACAGCTGCTGGCGGCTCACTACTTAAAGGCACTCGCTTCTGTGCTTTATTTTCAATAGCTTGCTCAGTTGTAATGGCGGTTGATAGCACTTGCTCATCAATTTGGCGATTAGCATTTTCCCACCACTGGGTCATATCGGCTTTGTACACAAGGCCAATAATCAACAGCATAATTATTAATAACAATGTGAGCAGCTGTAATCGCCAAGATACCTTATCTTTAACGACAATATCTGCAACCTGCTCGCTTGGCTGCCAGGCTAATAACAGGCTTGGGTTACCATGAGCTTCAACTAAAAAAGTTTGAAAGACAGGATCTTCGTCATAGGGTAGGTTCGTAAAGTACCACCCCATAAGTTGCTTACTTTCAGCTATATTTAATGGTTCTAAATGAATATTTACTGCATCTTTAAAGGGTAGTTTAGACTGTGATGCAATCATAATATAAAGCACATTAGGTGCATTTTTTGATAGTAGCTCAAGCTCTGCGATTAACTCTTCGGATAGGTGCCTGCCGCCATCAATAACCCACAAGCACGCCCCACATTGTTGTTGTTTCGCTAATTGATAATAGTTTTGCGATAAGCTTAGATTATGATCAATTAAAGGGGCGTTAAAACTTTGCTCTAATAACTGAGTCATTAACTGCACATCAGTCATCTGGGCACCGACTTGCACAAATGCTTTATTAAAATCGTTATATTTATCAGTAATGAAGGTTTCAAGCAAATAGCTTTTACCTAGACCAGAGGTGCCTAATAAAACAATTAAGTTTTGACCATATTCAAATTGTAATGCGATTCTATCCACCAAAGCCGCACGGCTTGGTAAAATTTGTGACTGCATTTATTGCTCGATCAATGCTCTAACTTGATCATCTGATACATCATCAACTAATGCACATTGACCAAATTCGGTGGGTAAAATAAATCGGATAGTCCCTTTTTTATTCTTTTTATCTTTGCGCATATGCAGTAAAAATTGCTCACTGGTCATATCGTTAGGGATATCGATTGGTAAATTATACGCAGCTATTAATGTAGCAATACGCTCTAGGTCTTGCTGTGTTAAATCGTTACGAGTATGAGCAAGCTTGGCAGCAAGCACCATACCTGTCGCTACAGCTTCACCATGTAACCACACGCCGTACCCCATTTGTGCTTCTATTGCATGGGCAAACGTGTGTCCTAAATTTAATAGTGCACGCAAGCCTTGCTCTTTCTCATCTTGTGCAACGATAAGCGCTTTAATTTCACAGCATCTAAAAATAATATGCTGTAAACAGGCTTCATCTAACTGTTGTAATTGAGCGATATTTCGCTCTAAAAAAGCAAACAACTCAGTGTCGTAAATTAGGCCATATTTAATAACTTCAGCCATGCCTGCAGCAAACTCTCGGGTAGGTAAAGTATGTAAAGAACGCGTATCTATAAACACAGCCTGGGGTTGATAAAAAGCCCCTATCATATTTTTACCTAACGGGTGATTTACTGCTGTTTTGCCACCAACTGAAGAATCGACTTGAGATAATAACGTGGTAGGAATTTGGATAAAAGGCACACCGCGCTGATAACAGGCAGCAACAAAACCAGTTAAGTCACCAACTACGCCACCACCTAATGCAATTAAGCAGGTGTCACGACCGCAATTATTTTCAAGTAAGAATGCTGATATTTTTTCAAACCAGGTAAGCGATTTATATTGCTCGCCATCTGGAATAATAAAATGAAGTGGGTTTAGCTGTGCTAATGAGTCAAGCAACTGCTGAAGATAGAGCGGTGCAATAGTGTCATTAGTAATGATTATAGGCCGACAATCACCAATATGATGGATTAGACGGCCTGTATCTTGAAGTGCAGATTGACCAATATAAATAGGATAACTTCGCTCGTCTAAATTAACAGTTAATTCAAGCATGCTGGGTTAGTCCTTTTTAATACTGGCTTTTAAAAATCCAATTTCTCGATTATTTGGTTAGCAACAACTTTCGCGCTCTGCTCATCAGTGCGTACAACAAAATCAGCTACTTCTTTATATAATGGTTCACGCTCTTCTGCTAAGCGCTCAAGTACATCACGAGGTGCTTCTTCTGTTTGCAGTAATGGGCGACGCTTGTCGCGTTGCGTACGTGCAACTTGCTTTTCAATCGGTGTCTCTAGGTATACTACAATACCGCGAGCCGAAAGCTTGTTTCGAACTTCTTTACTCATTACTGAGCCACCACCAGTAGCAAGGACAATACCTTGCATCTCGGTTAAATCGCCAATAACAGATTCTTCACGAAGTCTAAAGCCTTCTTCACCTTCAAGATCGAATACCCAGGCAATATCTGCGCCCGTACGACGTTCGATTTCTTGATCAGAATCAACAAATTCAAGGTGTAATTGGTCAGCGATGTGACGACCAATCGTGCTTTTGCCAGCCCCCATGGGGCCAACTAGAAATATATTACGTTTCTCAGCCATATCTTTTAGTACAAACGAACTCTAAAATTTGAAATAAAACCCCGCCTAACGACCTGGCCCCAAAATTAAGAAAGGGATTATCTCAGTAATCGGTCGGGTATTTCAAGTCAATTAGGATAAAAAGCCATATAACGAGCAATTAAACTAAATAATTACCCATTGGTTAACAAAAAAGCACCTTATTATAGGCAAATTTATCTTCTAGGGTTAAAATTTATGCAATTAAAGGCTACTACGTGTTACTTGGTAAACGCTTTTGCATAGTAATTTCACAAAAAACTCAGTTACAAGCAACATTAACGCAGTCTTAAAATGCATCCGCAGTACAGTACACAATAAAAATTATATACTGCCTAATTGTACATTTACAGGGAGTGTTCACACCAAGATAACTAAATAATGCCAAAACCGTCTAGTTTTTTGTTCAGCCTAGATAGTTTGAATAACCTGAGCCCTGAAGAGTTAATCTATCTCAGCAGAATTCAGGTTAGGTAATTAGTCTATTTGAATTTTAGGTGTGACAAAAATCAGCAGTTCGCGCTTTTCATTAAACTCGCTTGTGCTTTTAAATAGTCTTCCTACGTAAGGAAGGTCGCCCAATAAAGGTACTTTTTTGGTCGAATTAATAATTTGCTGTTGAAAAATACCACCCAACACTACCGTTTGTCCATTCTCAACGAGAACTTGAGTCTCAATTTGTTGCGTATCAATGGCAACAGCTGGGCCAGTTCCTGTTTGAACGGTATCACCACGGGTGTCTTGAGTAATTATTAAGTTTAAAATAACTTTGTTGTCTGGTGTGATATGAGGTGTCACCTCTAAACTCAACACTGCTTTTTTAAAGCTTACGGTTGTTGCGCCACTCGAAGCAGATTCAACATAGGGGATCTCAGTACCTTGCTCAATGCGTGCTTTTTGCTGGTTAGCAGCAGTGATACGCGGACTCGCTATAATTTCACCCTTATTCTCTTCTTCGAGCGCGGTTAATTCTAAATCAATTAATGTTCCATTGGCTAGTTTAGCTATATGCATACCAATACTTGCCGATGGATTCGCTACAGGTAAATTAACATTGAGTCGATCTGTAAGACTCGGAATATTCCCATTAGAAATTGTTTCAGCACCTTCTAATGTACCAGAAACACCATCAGAACCTTGCTGATCGCTGAACCCCCAACGAACGCCTAAGTCTTCGGTTACATTATCACGAACGGTTACCATGCGCGCCTCTATAACCACTTGTTTGACGGGGATGTCTAAGGTTTCGACCATGCGGCGAACACTTTCAATACTTTTCGCGGTGTCTTTCATTAGTAGCGTATTGGTTCGCTGATCAACAGACACGCTGCCTCTCGCTGTAATAATACTATTGGTATCTGTTTTTAGTAAGTCGGCAAAATCTTCTGCTTTGGCGTAATTTAAACGGATGTATTCGCTATATAGTGGCTCTAAATCCTCCACTTGTTGCTTTGCTTTTAACTCTTTTGCTTCACGGGCAGCAAGCTCTTCAGATGGCGCTACCATTAAAATAGAGCCATCCATACGTTTGTCTAAACCTTTTATTCTTAGTACTACGTCTAACGCCTGATCCCAAGGAACACCATCTAAGCGAAGGGTAATGTTGCCAGTCACTGAGTCACTAGTTACCAAGTTAAAGTCATTGTAGCCCGCAATAATCTGTAATACAGCACGCACAGAGATATCCTGAAAGTTAAGCGTCATAGGACGGCCTAAGTACTCTTTGCCTCCATCTAAGAATCCATTTTGAGTCTCGTCTTTTTCAACCGTTAAGGTAAAAATATTTTCTATTTGCTGATACGTGTAAGCAAAAGCTTTATTAGGTTCAATTACAATGCGTGTCAGATTATCTTCCTTAAACGTTTCTATACTGCTCACCACAGTACCAAAATCGAGTACGTCTAATTCATACAATAAGTCATCTAAAATATCGGTATGGTGAAACTCTGCAATGATTTTCCCGCCACTTTCATGAACCTCGATAGCAGCCTGTGTATCTTGCAGATAAACAAGTACTTTTGCTTCACCTTTTTCACCGCGGCGAAAATCAATTGCTTGAATGCCATTGATATAATTAGAGGCACGAGCAGGTGCATCTTCACTGGTTGTTACGATTTGTTTTGCTAGAGGGTTATCAGATATTCTTATTGAAAATAGGTTGTTATTAACTTCTGCCTCATAAATTTTTAATCGCTCCAAGTTAATGGTTACTTTTAAACCTGCACTAGTCATCATGCTACTAATGTTACTTATCCCTGCTTGGTTAATAACAATATTTGCCAACCCTTCATCTAGTTCAACTGCATTAAATAATAACTCTATCCGTGCCGGATTATTAAAAACTTGTACATCAGGTTGTTGCTGTAATTCTTCATCAAATACCAGCTGTAATTCGGTTTCACCTTTAAGTAATGGGTTATATCGAACGTCGTAGAGTAAAGGAGCTGCACTGACCGTTTTCATCATTAGTAATAAAAATACAAATAGCAACGTCGTTAAAATACGGTGGTGCGAACACTCATCTTTATGCATATAGGGAGTACCATTTTTCTTATTAATTTGCGCCATTAGTTGCCGCCTCTAACATTTCTAATTTGGTCAAACGTTCTTTCCAACAACCTGACCCATCAGGGATTAATTCTACTAATTCAATATAGTCACTATTAACACTGCTTACTTTTCCATCATAGGTGCCTAAATAGCTTCCTATAGATACTCGGTGTAAGGTGTTATCAGCAGCTGTAATGAGCGCCCATGTATTACTGTTCGACCCTATCGTTCCCTTCATTGCTAAATTATCTAATGGGTACTTCTCCAGAGGCTGACGGACACGCTCTGGATCTGGGTGAAGACAGTTTTTAACTTGTGTTAGCTTATTTTGTATAATTTCTGGTTCTGGTGCTACAAAAGGGCTACGTATATCTTTGGCGTTATATTCAAAGTGTTCAAACTTAACTAACTCAGGTATTTTTTCAACACGTGCTGTAGTGTTTGCCTTAACCTGGTCAATAAACTCTTTTTGCTCAGATGTATCTTCATTACAACCACTGAGCAACAATATTACGACAGTTAAAAAGGGAAGTTGCTTCATCATCTTACCCCCTCTTCATAACGATAAGTTTTTGCTACTACACTGAATGTTAGCTGCTTTTCGCCAGATGATAAAATAGAAAAGTCGTGCAAACTTACTATTCTCGGCAATTGAGCCACTTTTCCTACAAATTCACCGAACTCATGATAAGTGCCTACTACTTCAATTTTAATGGGTAGCTCGGTATAGAACTCTTTTTCAACTTCTGGTAGCCAACCAATTTTTAAAAATGTTAGGCCGCTGGTTGTACCCACATAGGAAAGGTCATCTAATAATCCTGGCGTCTCATTTGAGGTAGGTAGGCGTTTTAATAGCTGAGAAAACTCATCTTCCATCTCAACCATTTGTTCACGATAAATATCGAGCTTGCTGGCAACTGCATATTTAGTTCGGTAGGTTGTGCGTAATTCTATCTCTTTGGCCACTGCGTTATGGTAGCTTTCAATTTCATCCGACACTAATAAGCTATAGCTAAAAAACAATACGAGACAGGCAACAAATGCGCCGCATATTGTTTTTACAATAACAGGCCACTCACCTATGTTATCGAGCTCTATTTCATTCCAATCTATTTCTGTAAGCGACTTAAAATCAAGGTTCATTAGGTACCTCGCCTATTTTACCAAATGGTTTTACGTAGAACTCCATATTAAAATCGCTGAGTAAACGAGAGGATTGATCGCCTGCAACAATGCCTTGCATAGTCGGGCGCTCTAAAAGATAAGAACTTTGCACCTGTCGAAGCATAGTAGACAAACGATTATTAGACTCACTTTTACCTAACACATGAATTTGGCTACCTTTACGCTCAAGCTTAGTTAAATAAACTCCAGCAGGCACTATTTTTGCCACTTCATCCATTATTTGCGTACCTAAATTACGGCTACTTTGTAGCTCTTCAATTAAACGCATCCGTTGTTGTAGATTTTCTTTTTTCATGTCTAAGTCGCGTATATCGCGAATTTTCTGATCGAGCATTGTAATTTCTGAGCTGAGATAGTTATTTTTAAGCATTTGCCCTTCTTTTAGAGCGCTATAAAATGCACTCAGCGCATACATGGTTACGAAACAAACAATAACCACTGCCATCAGCAATGTTATAAATTTCTTTTTAGACTGCTCACGCTGAAGTTCACGCCAAGGTAGTAAATTTATATGTGGCATGATGAAAAACTCCTCAACGCCAAACCAGTTGCAATCGCAAACTGAGTGCGGTGGCGCTGTATTATATTACGATCTACTCTAGGTGATATTTCCATTTTATCAAATGGTTCAACAACAACCGTGTGTATTCCTAATTCTTCGATTAATAACCTATCAACACCTTTAATCATCGCTGATCCGCCCGTCAGTACGATGTAGTCCAACTGCTCTTTGCCTGTTGTTGTTAAAAACATTTGCACAGCACGACGAACTTGCTGCAATAATGAGGTTTGAAAAGGCGCTAACACTTCAAATGTATAATTAGGCGGTAAATCACCCGTTGTTTTACCAATTTCAGCCTCATCAAAGCCTTTGTTGTAGTAAGCAACAATACTATTTGTATATTGGTCACCACCAAATACTTGGTCGCGGGTGTAAATAGTTTCACCAAATTGCACTACACTGACCAAGGTAAGCACCGCACCTATATCAACTACTGCAACGGTTTTATCAAACGCGTCTGATGGTAGCTGTTGGTAGTAAACATCCATAGCCCGGCTTAATGCATAGCTTTCAACATCCACAACTTTTGCAGTTAAGTTGGCAGCACTAAGTGCGCCTACTCTCGCTTCCACACTTTCCGTTCTCGCTGCAGAAAGTAGAACATTAATTTTGCTCGGGTCGGCACTGTTAGTAGAGAGTTTTTCAAAATCTAAACTGACTTCATCTAATGGATAGGGGATCAAGCTATCGGCTTCAATTTCAATCTGTGATTCTAATTCAGCGTCGCTTAAGGAAACATCCATGAAAATGACTTTGGTAATCACTGTTTGCCCTGAAACAGCAACAGCTGCAAATTTTAGTGACTTTGGAAGCTTTCGTTTTAACTTGGTTATCACATTGCCAATTGCTTCAATGTCTTGAATGTTGCGCTCGCTCATAGCGCCTTTAGGCATAGGTTCAATTGCAAGAGCTTCTAATCGAAGCCCGGTTTCTGTTTCACTTAAAAGCACGGCCTTGATAGAGTGCGATCCTATATCAATACCCACCATCATAGGTGATGGTTTTTTTATCAATTGACTTAGCATGTTTGCAACTTTGCCTTTGTTTTAATAATAAACAAGTTATAATTTATATCTTAAAAAATATTATTCAATTTTTAATCAATATATACTAGCAGTCTCAACCTGTAATTGGGAGTCCGTTTAGGGAAATATCAGTGATTTTATTAAAAAGAACTTTACAATTTTTGATCATTTGTGCATTACTTGCACTAATTACATTGCTCAGCCTTTATTACTACGTTAAATCCGATATCCCAAGCGTGCAAGTTTTAAAAAACGTTCAATTACAAACGCCTATGCAAGTATTTACCAAAGATGGGCTTTTAATCAACCAATTTGGTGAAAAAAGACGTATCCCTGTAACTATAGATCAAATTCCTGAACCTTTATTACAGGCTTTTTTAGCAACAGAAGATAACCGTTTTTATGACCATATCGGTATCGACCCAATTGGTATTGTTCGCTCAGCACTAGTACTTATTTCTACCGGTGAAAAAAAGCAGGGTGCCAGTACAATCACCATGCAGTTGGCTCGTAACTTCTTTTTAACGCGAGAAAAAGCCTATATTCGTAAAGTAAAAGAAATATTTATTGCCATCCATATCGAAAATTTACTTTCAAAAGATGAAATCTTTGAACTTTATCTAAATAAAATAGAGCTAGGAAACCGCGCCTTTGGTATTGGTGCAGCCGCTCAGGTTTATTATGGTAAAGAGCTAAAAGAGCTTACTCTTGCGCAAATGGCAATGATTGCCGGTTTACCCAAGGCGCCTTCAGCACTTAACCCTATTCGTAACCCAAAGCGAGCCAAAGCCAGAAGAAATGTAGTGTTAGGACGAATGCTAGATGAAAAGTATATTTCTAGAGCGCAGTATAATGAAGCCACGAACCAACCAATTACCGCTTATTTTCATGGGGCTGAAATTGACTTATATGCACCATATATTTCAGAAATGGTACGTGCTGAAATGGTGTCGCGCTACGGTATAGATAAAGCCTATAACTCAGGATTTAAAGTGTATACTTCTGTTGAGTCAAATATTCAACAGGCGGCACAAACGGCTTTGGTTAACAATTTACATGCCTATGATATGCGCCATGGATTTAGAGGCCCTGAAGCCATTTTATGGGATCCACAAACAGAGCCCACACCTTCTGATTCTAAGTTATTAAACATTTTGAAAGAGGCCAATGAACTAGGCCCTCTAAAAGCCGCTGCAGTTTTAAATGTATCCGACAGAAGCGCGGAAGTAATACTTAAAAGCGGCGAACGCACAACATTGACTTGGGATAATCTGAAGTGGGCGCGTAAGTTTATCACCCGTTATCGCCAAAGCTTTGCTCCTGAAACAGCAAGCGATATATTAACGCCTGGCATGCAAATATGGCTGCGTAAAAATGATGACAACAGCTATATTTTGAGTCAAATCCCTGAAGCTGCAAGCGCCATTGTGTCTTTAGACCCACAAGACGGGCGTATAAAAGCCATTGTAGGCGGTTACAGCTTTGAACAAAGCCAATATAACCGTGCAGTGCAAGCTAAACGCCAAGTTGGCTCTAATATTAAGCCATTTATATACTCTGCTGCACTTGAAAAAGGCTACACCTTAGCGTCAATTTTAAATGATGCTCCTATAAATCAATGGGATAAAAGCCAAGGTGTCGCATGGCGACCTAAAAATAGCCCTGCCATTTATAATGGCCCTATTCGCATTCGCCGTGCTTTAGCACAATCAAAAAATGTGATTTCGGTACGTTTATTACGTGGTGTTGGCTTGCAACGTACAGCCGATCATTTACTTAAATTTGGCTTTGCAGATGAAGATATAAATCGCAGTGAATCGCTGGCTTTAGGTAGCGCATCTATTACTCCACTAGAGTTAGCTCGTGGTATGAGTACTTTTGCCAATGGCGGCCACTTAATCGAACCTTACTTTATCTCTGAAATTCAAGATGCCATGGGCAACACCTTATTTAAAACTAACCCGACTGTAATTTGTGATGATGAAGCAACAACGCCTAGCTCGCTAATGCTAAGTGAGCAAGTAGCACCAAACTGCGCGCCGCAGATCATATCTAAACAAAATGCATTTTTAATTGCCAGTGCTATGAACAGCGCAATTTGGGGGGGTGGTAGCTGGTCTCATAAAACAGGTTGGAGTGGTACAGGATGGCGTGCACAAGCGCTAAAACGTCGCGATCTGTCAGGTAAAACAGGCACTACCAATGATTCTGTAGATACTTGGTTTAGCGGCTTTAATCGCGATGTGATGACCTCTGTTTGGGTTGGTTTTGACAACCCTGGAAATACTCTGGGGCGCTCAACCTATAACAATAACTTAGGAAGTGGCCAAATATCAGGCGCAGAGTCAGGTGCTAAAACAGCTCAGCCTGCATGGGTTGATTTTATGAGAGTTGCACTGGATGGTAAACCTGCGGCACCTATCGAACCACCTGAAGGCTTAGTTTCTATTCGTATTGACTTAGAAACGGGGCTGTTAAGTCATAAAAACGATTATACCAGCCGTTTTGAGTACTTTGAGAAAGGGACCGCACCTACAAAATATGTGTTAGCACAGCCAAATGATGTATTTGAAGAAAGCACTAAAACCGAAGAAGAGCTCTTTTAAACAATGCTAATATATAAAAGGCCGCTGAATAGCGGCCTTTTTGATGGTCTAGGTAATATTTTGTACCAACCAATATAAGTCAGAGTGCACGCCAGCTGCGGTCACTTCTTTACCCGCACCGGGGCCTTGTATCACTAATGCGTTTTGATTATACCACTGAGTATTAATCACAAAAATATTATCGCCAGGTGTTAAATTAGCAACCGCTTCGCTTTTTGGTACATAGGCAATTCCTACCTTAGCGTTTAGCTTGCTGTTTTTAAACTCCAGCAATCCGGTATAACACAGTGCAGCACTTTGTTGCAAAGCCGCTTCGAAGTGCTGCTTGATAAACGCATCTAAACTGGCCTTGTTATCAACAAAGTCATCCCAACTGCCCGCACTTAGCTCATCGGGCATCAATGCGGATAAAGAAATGTCATCAAGTTCCAATTCAATACCTAATTCACGCGCCAAAATAAGCAACTTGCGTTGCATATCTCGGCCAGATAAATCTTCTCGCGGATCAGGTTCGGTGAACCCCAAAGCTTGTGCTTCAAGCACTAAATCTGAAAATGCCTTGCTGCCATCATACATACTGCATAACCATGACAGCGTGCCAGAAAACACGCCTTCTATACGCGTTATTTTATCGCCACTGTTTTGCAAATCGGCCAGTGCAAAGTTAATCGGTAATCCGGCTCCCACACTGGCATTATAACGCCAATGTAAGCCGCGCTGTGCCAAATCTTCACGTAATGCTTGATACCAGCTCAGCGGAGCTGTGCCTGCGTATTTATTAGCACTAATTAAGTGACAATTTAATTCCACAAATTTGCTATAAAGCTGGCTAAAATATTCACTGGCGGTAATATCAATCACTACCTTATGTTCATACTCAAGCGTATCAATGTATGACAGCAAATCAGCTTGCTGATAGGGGCTTGCATGGTTTTCCCATTGCTGTTGCCAGCTCTCACAGTCTAACCCATTGGCATTAACCAGCATCTGCTCTGAGCGTAGTAATGCTACTAACTTAATGTTAAAACCTGATGATAAACGGGCTATTTGTGCAGGTAGTTGGCGCATAAATTCAGCACCAACATTACCAAGCCCTGCAATAATTAAAGCTATTTCTTGCGCTTTATTAATCAATTTATCGTGCAACAAGCTCAGCACATCACTCTCAAGCACTTGATCGGTTAATAATAACGTATAACCGTCACCAAAATGAGTAAACCTAGGGTGAATTGATTGCGCTTGAAGTACAGCTGCACTTTGCTCACCGAGTATCGCTATATCTGGCTCTGATGCAATAATTGCAACCCCATTTAAGTTAGACTCACTAATGTTGGCGCGGCCAGCAAAATAATTAACCACCTGATATGTCGCCGACGCAGGGACTACCAAGTAAATTTCGCCCGCATGTTCAAAGTGATGCAAACTATGCTGAATAAGCTGACTAACATGCGCTACCTCGCCTTCACTCAAATCATCAACAGTAAGTAAATCCACATTGTTAATCGTGGTTAAAAAGCGCTTTTGTTTACTCATTCCTAATTTAACTATTTCGGTATGGCTGCCTTGAAGATCGTAACTACTGCGAACAATTAACTCTATATCGGTCCCTTTTAATGGCGATAATGTTTTAGCATGTAGTACGGGGTTACCTAATCTAGCCAATAAATTAGCTTGTTCGCGGCACACCCGCGCATACTTAATCGCATTAGCTACCTTACGCGGATCAGTACTAAAAACACCTTGAGTGTCAGTCCAAATAGACACTTTTTTAGCATTGCAATATCGTGCTAATAAAGTAGCACTGTAATCACTGCCGTTACGTCCTAAGGTCACGGTTTCATGTTGTAAATTAGCCGCAATAAACCCTGTAACGACATTAATTTTGCTTGTATCTATGGCTTTTAAGCACTGCTGCTGATTATTAGCATGCTGTAGCTGCCCTGCGTCTAATATGAATAACTGCCTAGCGTCCAGAGCGCAAGCACTAACGTTAAGTTGCCCTAAGTAAGCGCTTAATAGCCTTGCAGACCATAATTCGCCATGAGCTAATAGCCACGCTTCAGTTAATATGTTTTGCTTAGCCTGCTGAGTAATAATGCTTAGCTCAGTGGCAAGTATATTGAGTGCTTCATGCTTAGCACCCGCTATAAGCAATTGTTCAATTAGCGAAGATTGATGATTACTTATTAATAAAATAATGTCAGCAATCGCTTGGGTATCTTGCTGTTGGAAGCTTTGCCACAATTTAACCAAGGTATCGGTGGTTTTACCGGCAGCAGATACCACCACACAATCCCCGGCTTGAGCATGAGTTAAAATAATATTTGCGACACTTTTAAAGCGATCCGCTGAGCTTAAACTCGAACCACCAAATTTATGAACCTGATTTACCATGTTAATACCAACTCGACTTCATGTTTTATATTTTCAAAATTGGTAGGCACTACCATAACGCCGGATGCGCCGCGTTTAGTTTCGCTGAGCCAAATGACTCACTGGCACCATTTTTTGCAGCTAAAGCATTATCTGCTTGCCCGGGGCGAACCAAATTAAATACCCTGTCTAAATCAGCAAGTAAGTCTTTTGCATCTTCAATACCCACCGAAATACGAATAAGCGTATCACCCACCCCAGCTTCTGCACGAGCAGTCGCCTCCATGCCTGCATGGGTCATGGTTGCGGGGTGACAAATCAAACTTTCAACTCCGCCTAATGATTCCGCCAAACTAAATTCATTTAAGCGCGTTAAAAACGCTGCAGCATCGTTTATATCGCCTTTGATATCAAAACTAACCATTGCGCCAAAGCCAAACTGCTGCGCCTTAGCAAGCGCATGTTGTGGATGTGATTCAAGACCTGGATAGTAAACCTGAGCAACAAACGGGGAGTTTTCTAGATACTGTGCAATAGCGAGTGCATTTTCTTGGTGTTGCCTCAAACGCACGTTTAACGTGCGCAAACCTCTGAGAGTTAAATAGCTATCAAATGGCGCTCCAGTAATGCCAATATTATTTGCCCACCATGCCAGTTCTTCACCAAGCTCAGCGGTTGCTGCAATAACCGCCCCCCCAACAACATCTGAATGACCATTGATATATTTAGTAGTGGAGTGAACCACAATATCAGCACCAAATTTAATCGGATTTTGCAAAGCCGGCGATAAAAATGTGTTATCGGCAGCAACGAGTGCACCGCACTGCTTAGCAATATCGGTAACTGCTTTAATATCAGTTAATCGTAAAATTGGATTACTCGGTGTTTCAATCCAGATCAGCTTAGGTTTAATAGCAAGAATTTGCGATAAGCTTTCGCTTTTAGTGAAATCGACCACTTCTAGCTTTAACAATCCGCGTTTTTCCAGTGAAGTAAATAAACGATAACTGCCCCCATAGCAATCGTGAGGAATCATTAACGTATCGTTACTATTTAATAATTGAGTTGTTAAGTGAACTGCCGCCATACCCGTTGCAGTAATAATGCCTTTAGCCCCGCCTTCAAGTTCAGTGAGCGCCTCAGCCAAAATGTCACGGTTAGGATTACCACTGCGGCCATAATCATATTGGCGTTTGGTATCAAAGTCAGAAAATGAGTAAGTTGTTGATAAATAAAGCGGTGGAACAACCGCACCATGCTGTTTGTCGGCTTCTATTCCACTACGAACAGCAATTGTTGCCTTATTTTTTTTACTCATTTTCGTCACCTTTACTATTTTGGAAGTTTAGACGTCTAAAAGGTAGCGCATGCAGTTTAAGATGTCAAAACATTTAAATGTCTAGATAGCTAAATAACTAGTATTTGACTATCTTTTTTAAACCGATAGAATTTCACGCATATTTACACGCTTTGATGCTGTGTGAGCAATTTATAATCTGAGGCAACGATACATCTTATGGCTAAATGGAATGGTGAATATATTCACCCATACGCAGAACACGGGAAAAAATCCGAACAAGTAAAAAAGATCACCGTTTCGATCCCGCTAAATGTATTAAAAGTATTAACTGACGAACGTACTCGTCGTCAAATAAACAACTTGCGCCATGCAACAAATAGTGAGCTTTTATGCGAAGCATTTTTGCATGCATTTACAGGGCAACCGCTGCCTAATGATGATGATCTACGTAAAGACAATGCAGAAAAAGTACCTGAAGAGGTGAAGAAAATAATGCAAGAAATGGGACTAGAAGTGCCTATTTTAAATGAAGATTAAATTTCTTTATCTGTG
This sequence comes from Pseudoalteromonas sp. 11L1, assembly GCF_055397545.1. The sequence goes on from NZ_AP041141.1 coordinate 413,203, forward strand.
TTATAAAAAAACCTCAGCAAATGCTGAGGTTTTTTTTGCGTTAATTCACACTTAAAATTACGCCATGTAGTTCTCTGGCATATCAATTTGTGCCACACCCGAATCAACTGCAGCTTGAGCAACGGCTTTGGCGATACGAGGCAATAAGCGCGGATCCATAGGTTTTGGTATAATATATTTAGCACCAAACTCTAGTTTATCGATACCTGCAGCAGTCAGTACTTCAGCCGGAACTGGCTCTTTAGCAATACTGCGAATTGCCTCTACAGCAGCTATTTTCATTTCATCGTTTATTTCACTTGCGCGTACATCTAGTGCGCCACGGAAAATAAATGGAAAACAAAGTACGTTGTTAACTTGGTTCGGATAATCAGAACGGCCAGTCGCCATAATAAGATCATTGCGTGCAGCATGTGCTAATTGCGGATCAATTTCAGGATCGGGGTTTGAACATGCAAATACAACTGGGCGGTCAGCCATTAACTTCAAATCATCGGCGGCTAATAAATTAGGGCCTGATACACCAACAAACACATCGGCATCTTCAATTACGTCCTGTAAAGTACGTTTATCCGTATTGTTTGCAAATAATTGCTTATATTCATTTAAGTCATCACGACGTGTATGAATAACGCCTTTACGGTCTAACATATAAATATGTTCACGCAGTGCGCCACACTTAATTAAAAGCTCCATACAGGCAACAGCTGCAGCGCCGGCACCTAAACACACGATAATCGCATCTTCAATTGCTTTACCTTGTACTTCTAGCGCATTTAGCATACCCGCAGCCGTTACAATTGCCGTACCATGTTGGTCATCATGAAATACAGGAATGCTGCAACGTTCTATAAGTGCTTTTTCTATCTCAAAACATTCTGGCGCTTTAATATCTTCTAGGTTGATACCACCAAACGTGTCTGCAATATTCGCAACCGTGTTGATAAAGTCTTCGGTTGTGCGGTGCTTAACTTCTATATCAATTGAATCTAGACCTGCAAAACGTTTAAATAATAATGCCTTGCCTTCCATTACTGGTTTTGAGGCCAGTGGGCCTAAATTACCTAAGCCTAAAATTGCGGTGCCGTTAGTAATAACCGCAACCATATTTCCTTTACCAGTATACTTATAGGCATTTGCTGGATCAGCGGCAATTTCACGAACAGGTTCTGCAACACCTGGGCTATATGCGAGCGCGAGGTCTTTAACCGTCTCAGCGGGCTTGGTCAGCTCAATACTGATTTTACCTGGAACGGGATGGGCATGGTAATGTAGTGCTTGTTCACGAAAATCTGACATAACGCGATTATATCCTGCAATTTAAGTTAAAGTGAGAGGTAGTTTTATTCTACGATACCTTTATTATTTTTAAATTCCAAGCAATATCAGGTCTATCCTGTTATATGCTAGAACTCTTAATTTTAAGTGATTTATCAGCAACTTCCCTAGATTATCCTGACATTTTTAAAATATAAATTCGTCATAAAAATGAAAATTACAGGTCGTTTTTACCCTTATTCAATATTTATGAAATACTCTTTTCAGTCTTAAATTAAAATAGTGAAATACCGAACTTTGTTTAACTTTAAATACAAATAACTTCACGTTAACTACATTTAAGTACCATATTTAAAGTGTAACAAATAAAAATATAGATAATATTGGCAATTTTGTCTGCAAATGTTTATGCATATTCGGAATAAGAACAGGAAATAGTTATGCAAAAATAATAAATACAAAACTGTTATAAAATGGAGGGATAAGTGAATTTTAGGCACAAAAAAAGCACCCTAAGGTGCTTTTTTTACATAGAAACAAAAAATTATTTTTTGCTGCTAAGTGCACCGAAGCGCTTGTTGAAGCGATCAACACGGCCGCCAGTGTCTAAAATCTTTTGCTTACCAGTGTAAAACGGGTGACACGCAGAACATACGTCTAGGTGAATGTCTTTACACAAAGTAGAACGAGTTTCGAATTTGTTTCCGCATGAACAAGTTGCAGAAATTACTTCGTACTTAGGGTGAATACCTTCTTTCATAGGAACCTCTAGTTAAGGCCGCATCGCTCTCCAAACCCGAAGTCTGGCACCATACGTCGTTAAAACAAATTTATTGGTCGCGAATTTTATCCAACAACCCGCACGCACACAAGCTTTAATTATTCTTTTTACTAAAAAGTCTGCAAACACCTATTGATTACTGATTTGTCGGTAGGCTTTTAATACTATTTTTAGTACATTAGGCTATTAGGTTTCTTAGTTGAGTTGTTATGTGTTTTGTTGAAGTTGCAATAAAAGTCCCCTTACCTCGCACCTTTGATTATAAAGTGGATGAGCAATTAACACCGCTGACTAAATTGCAGCCTGGCATGCGCGTACTCGTCCCTTTTGGCAATCAACGAAAAGTAGCGGTTATCCTTAGTTTAAAAACCGATACAGAAGTTCCTGAAGGCAAAATCAAATCTATTATTGAAGTAATTGATAATTCGCCGGTGTTATCTGCGCAACATTTGGAGCTGCTGAAGTTTACTGCGCGTTATTATTGTTATCCACTAGGTGAAACTATTCATATTGCACTCCCCAATGCGCTGCGCCAAGGTGAATGCCCTGATAAAACCAGTATAAATATGCTGACGTTAACTGATAAAGGGGCGCTTTTACCATCTTTAAAAGCTAAAACACAGCTTAACTTGCTTAAGCAATTATCTGCATCGGGTAAATCATCATTAACGGAACTAAAAGCCCTCGGGTTTAATAAAAAGACTATTGATAGCCTATTAGCAAAAGAACTGATAGTGCAAACCATTGAACATGACAATCAATGGCAACATGCCTCTCCTACTGTGGGCACTAAGCCTCGCTTAAATAAAGAACAAGCAATTGCTTGCACTACTATAAATCAAAGTGCTGGTTTTAATAGTTTTTTACTTGAAGGTGTCACTGGTAGCGGTAAAACAGAAGTTTACCTACAGTGTCTTGAAGAGGTGTTAAAGCGTGGAGAGCAAGCGTTAGTACTTGTTCCTGAGATAGGTTTAACACCACAAACAGTGAATCGTTTTAGACGTCGCTTCCCTGACACGCCAATTATGCTATGGCATTCAGCGCTCACCGATAACGAGCGTCTGCAAACATGGCGGTTTTGTGAAAAAGGCAGTTGTGCTATCGTTATAGGTACTCGTTCGAGTATTTTTCTACCCTTTTTAAAACTCGGGATGATTGTGGTTGATGAGGAGCATGATGCTTCATTTAAACAACAAGATACTCTACGCTATCATGCACGCGATTTAGCAGCGTATCGCGCATATCAGCAAAATATCCCGCTTATTTTAGGCAGTGCGACTCCCGCATTAGAAACACTGCACAAAGCAATTAATAACAAATACCAGTTACTCACATTAAGTGAGCGTGCACAAACGGCCACCGATAATCAATTTAAGCTTCTCGACATGAAAGGTCAGCCTGATCAAGCGGGTATTGCCCATGCGAGCTTAGCGATAATGCGCCAGCACCTGAATAAAGGTAAGCAGGTAATGGTATTTTTAAACCGCCGTGGTTTTTCGCCCACTTTAATATGTCATGAGTGTGGTTGGTTAAGTGAATGTAATCGCTGCAGCACGAGTGCAACCTTTCATAAAGCCATCGGTCAGATGATTTGCCACCATTGTGGTGACCAATATCAAGTACCGCATCAATGCCCTGACTGTGGAAGCACGCAGATATTTCCTAACGGCAAAGGCACCGAACAAATAGAAGAATTTTTGAGTACTGAATTTAAAGACATCCCAATTAGCCGAATAGACCGTGACTCTACGAGGCGCAAAGGCAGCCTTGAAAAAGCATTGGATGAAATAAACCAAGGTGGCGCACGCATTTTAGTCGGTACGCAAATGCTGGCCAAAGGCCACCACTTTGCGGATGTAAGCTTAGTACTCATTTTAGATGTAGATAGTGGTTTATATTCGTGTGACTTTAGGGCAACAGAACACCTTGCTCAATTAGTGACTCAGGTTGCAGGCAGAGCTGGACGTTCTGGTGAGCCCGGTGAAGTATTATTACAAACACACTTCCCTGAGCACCCATTATTACAAGATTTAGTTAATAACGGCTATCAAGATTTTGCCCGCTTTGCGCTCACTGAACGAAGTGACGCGCAGTTACCACCAATCACCAGTATGGCAATAGTTCGTGCACAGGGACATAACATTAAGCAAGTCGTCGACTTTCTAACGGATTTGGTTCCTGTCAATGGGGTATCTGGTATACAATTGCTTGGACCTATCCCTGCGCCTTTAGAAAAGATTGCGGGGATGTATCGTTTTCAATTACATATTCAAGCGCAAGATCGACGCATTTTACATCCGTATCTTGCACAAATGGTTGATTATCTCAGCACCAGTAAACTAGCTCAAAAAGTTCGCTGGAGTTTAGACGTAGACCCTACAGACATGATTTAGGTAAGGCCACACATAACACCATGGCACAGCACGATTATATTAATAAAAAACCAAAAAATAGAAAAAATACCAAACAAGAACCGGCTAAAAAACCTTTTCCGCTGTTATTAACCCTGATTGCACTAGTACTTGTGGGTGGCTTTGCATATGGACTCTGGTTTGTTAAAAATAATGCCGATCCTGATCTTGTTGAAAAACAAGCAAACCCAACAGCCGAAAAACAAGTAGAAATAGCTAAACCGCGACCACCTAAATTTATTAAAGAAATTAAAGAGCATGAAATTCAAGTTGAAGTGAAAGAACTTGAACAAAAAGGCCCTTATGTTATGCAGTGTGGTTCATTTAAAACGCATCAACAAGCTGAAACCTTAAAGGCTAAAATAGCCTTTGCTGGGCTAATTTCAGAGATCAAAAAAACCACAGGTACTAATGGTATTTGGTATAAGGTGCGTTTAGGGCCTTATGAAACCAAGCGCCAAGCAGAAAGTGATAAGAACAAACTAAAACGAATTAATATCGTTGGCTGCGGAATTTGGGGCTGGACTTGAATTTAAACCATTCACCCATATAACCTCTTCATAATCGTTTTTTACGCGCTGCCCCCTTGCAGCGCGATGATGAGGAATAACATGACTACAATCGTAAGTGTACGCCGTGATGACAAAGTTGTTATTGGTGGTGACGGCCAAGTCTCTCTTGGTAATACTGTAATGAAGGGCAATGCCCGAAAAGTTCGACGTCTTTATAATGGCAAAGTAATCGCTGGTTTCGCTGGCGGTACTGCTGATGCCTTCACCCTTTTCGAACGTTTTGAAAGCAAATTAGAAATGCACCAAGGCAATCTAACTAAAGCGGCTGTAGAAATGGCTAAAGATTGGCGTAGCGATCGTGCCTTACGCAAACTTGAAGCCCTGCTAGCTGTCGCTGATGAAACTGCCTCATTGATCATCACTGGTAATGGTGACGTCGTACAACCTGAAAACGACCTGATCGCAATTGGCAGCGGCGGAAACTTTGCACAATCAGCTGCAACCGCCTTATTAGAAAATACCGACTTAAGTGCCCATGAAATTGTAGAGAAAAGTCTTACAATTGCTGGCAACATCTGTGTATTTACGAATAACTTCCAAACTATCGAAGAATTGTAATAGGAACCCGCTATGTCTGATATGACCCCAAGAGAAATTGTTCATGAGCTAGACCAACATATTATTGGTCAAGCAAAAGCAAAAAAAGCGGTTGCTATTGCCCTTCGTAATCGCTGGCGCCGTATGCAGTTAAACGAAGATTTACGTGCAGAAGTAACGCCAAAGAATATTTTAATGATTGGCCCTACTGGTGTAGGTAAAACGGAAATTGCGCGTCGATTAGCAAAACTGGCTAATGCCCCCTTTATTAAAGTGGAAGCCACTAAATTCACAGAAGTAGGTTATGTAGGTAAAGAAGTTGAAACTATCATCCGTGATTTAGTCGACGTTTCAATCAAAATGACCCGTGAACAACAAACCAAAAAGTTTAAACACCGTGCAGAAGAAGCCGCTGAAGAGCGTATTTTAGATGTATTACTACCTCCAGTGAAAGATCAGTATGGGGAAGTTCAGCGCGATGAAAGCTCATCGACACGTCAATCGTTTCGTAAAAAATTACGCGAAGGCCAGCTAGATGACAAAGAAATCGATATTGATTTAGCCCAAGCTCAACCGAATGTTGAAATTATGGCTCCTCCTGGTATGGAAGAAATGACCAACCAGCTACAGGGCATGTTTCAAAATATGGGTGGTGATAAACGCACTAAACGTAAGCTTAAAATTAAAGAAGCATTTAAACTACTTACCGAAGAAGAAGCCGGAAAATTAGTTAACCCTGAAGAATTAAAAGAGCAGGCAATTTTTGCTGTAGAGCAAAACGGCATTGTGTTTATTGACGAAATCGACAAAATCTGTAAGCGCGGTGAAGCCTCAGGCCCAGATGTAAGCCGTGAAGGTGTACAACGTGATTTACTACCGCTTATTGAAGGTTCTACAGTAAACACTAAGCATGGCATGGTCAAAACTGACCATATGCTATTTATTGCCTCAGGTGCATTCCAGATGTCTAAACCATCAGACATGATCCCGGAGTTACAAGGCCGTTTACCTATTCGTGTTGAACTTGAAGCACTCACAGCCGATGACTTTAAGCGCATTTTAACTGAGCCACACGCATCACTTACGGAGCAACAACGCGAGCTACTCAAAACAGAGCATGTCGCTGTTGAATTTAGCGACGATGCAATTGAGCGAATTGCTAAAGCCGCTTGGCAGGTTAATGAGAAAACCGAAAACATCGGTGCTCGCCGTCTGCATACTGTTATGGAAAGATTAATGGAAGAAATTTCATATGATGCTTCTGAAAAAGCGGGTTCAAGTTTAGTTATTGACGCTGCCTATGTTGAAAAGCACCTAGGTGCGCTGGTTGAAGATGAAGACTTAAGCCGCTTTATTCTTTAACAGCCGTTTAATGTATACTAAAAGCCTCCAGCATGGAGGCTTTTTTGTAAGTGAGATGACGATGAAACAAGTAACTAAAGTGCACTATCATAGTGTAAGTAAAAATTTAGATGTGTTTTTTGATGATCATTCAGACGCAACCTTCAGTACTGAATTTTTACGGGTTCACTCTCCCTCAGCCGAGGTGCAAGGCCATGGCTCTGAGCCTATGAAGTTAGTACTTAATAAACAAACAGTGGGCATTAAAAGCATTACACCCGTAGGGCATTACGCGTTGCGTTTAGAGTTTGACGACGGGCACAACAGCGGGTTGTTTAGCTGGCAATATTTGGCTAAGTTACAAGCCGAACATACTAAGTTGTGGGACACTTATTTAGAACGTGTTAAACAACATGAAAATAACAAAGATAGCGTACCAATAAAATTTGTACCTTAGCGTCAGTTATGATGCTTCTGCTTCGTTAATAAAAAACAAGCGGCAATTAAGCCGCTTGTTTCTATGGATAATTAAACTTTATATTTTGAGATTGCTTGATGAAGCACCCTTGATTGCTCAGATACCTCTTCACTTGTTTGCGCATTCGTTTGTGAATGAGCAGCAGCCCCTTCAGCAATATCTCGAATACGGACTACGTTTTTATTAACCTCTGATGCTACCTGGCTCTGTTCATCAATAGCAGTAGCAATATGTGTACTCATTTCCATAATCGTTTGCACATCAACAGTGATAGCTCCTAGCAATTCACCCGCTTTTGTTGCTTGTGTTGCACTCTCACCACCTTGAGTACGACACTGATGCATGATACTTACTACCTCTTGGGTACGCTGTTGTAAGGTGTTAATAATACCCTCAATTTCGCTAGTTGACTCTTGCGTGCGTTGTGCAAGTGAGCGCACCTCATCTGCAACAACCGCAAAACCACGACCTTGTTCACCCGCTCTCGCGGCTTCAATGGCCGCATTTAAGGCAAGTAAATTAGTTTGTTCTGCAATGGCACGAATTACATCAAGTACAGAGCCAATGGTTTCACCATCTTTTTCTAGCTGTGACACCACGCTGGAGGCTTTACCAAGCGAATCAGACAAAGCATTAATATGTTTAATGGTTGACTCTACTTCAACTTGACCTTGTTGCGCACTTAAATTGGTTGATTCAGCTTTTTTAGCAGCAGCTTCTGTATTATGTGAAATATCTTGAATCGTTGCTTGCATTTCTGTGGCTGCCGTTGCCACCATGTCCGCTTCATGCAATTGCTCTTGCATGCCAGAACTAGTTGCTGAGGTTGTTTCAGATAAGTTACCCGTTGCTATATTAAGCGTTGTTAGAGCAGTATTTACTTCATAGATAAGATCTTTAAAGTCGCTAATCAAGCTATTAAAATCTATGGTCATCCTAGTGACTTCATCTTCTCCTTTGTGCTCTATGAATAAGCTTAAATCATTGTTTTTTCTTATCTTGTCAATAGTTTGATAAACCCTCTCAATAGGCTGAATAATTGAGCGACTCGTTAAGTACACAAGAACCATCACAATCACACTGGCAATTATAAATATGGCTATTGCCAATAATTGCGCCTGCTGGGCCGTCTCAGCAACTTGTTTTTTAGTGGCCGAAGTAATGGCAGTCACCACATCATCACTTTTCTTAATACTGACTCTCATTTTTCCAAGAGCACCCGAATCTAAATCAACCCCTAAAGCGATTTGTGCTTCAACTAGTGCGGTAAATTTGCCTTGGTAATTGGTCATTAATGAAGTTAATTGATTGCGTATATTACTAGGTATTTCTGAGGTATTTACTTGTTGTTTTAACTCATCACCTAATTTATTAAATCGGTCTAAATATTTGGTATCTAAACGCAACATAAAATCTTTCTCAGCGCGGCGTAGCTGCAACATGGTGGTCAGTAATTTATAATCATTTTGCTGATTCAATAATGTTTCAATGTTGTGTACTGACTTACGCAGTTCGCCATAAAGCGCATCTTTAGGATGTAAACCTATCTTCCGTTGCAAATTAACAACAATTTGAAAGTCATCATAATACTGCTTTGCAAGCACCTCAAATTGGTTAACCTGATCAATGGCAATATCTAAATCTTTTGATAAAGCAGATAGTTTCCCTAGTTTGAGCTGCAGCTGTTTATATTCATTAGTGAATAAATCTAAGCTTTTTTCATCTTTATAAAATAAAAAGTCTTTTTCATATTTACGCATCGAAAGCTCATGCACATCAAGCTCTTCGGCGTATTGAATTGTTTCATTTAATTTAAGCATCACACGTGCTTCATAAATTATGATGCATAGCATGACAATCATTGTTAAACCTACAACTAAGGCGTTTAGTTGCAAACGGCGTTTTATCGTCAGATTTTGTAGAAAATTCATTGTAAATACCTATATTAAATTTGCCAGCGCAGTATAAAGTGATGCTTTCTTTCATTTAACTCATTAAGTTTGAACAAATAAAAAGGGTCGCCGGTAAAGTCTAACCATTAACAAACTCCTTTTAAACAAATGGACAATATAAAACCATTGGCCTAACCACAGTATTACTCAATTTTACAACTCTTGCCACTGAAGGTGAAAATGGTTCAGCCGCATCATGGATGCAATACACCTGTTTATAATCTTGTTGTGGGGAAATGACAAGTTTATGAAAGAATTATTATTCTTATAGTTGATTTAGTTCTAATTATGGCTAAATTTACTGCGATTAAGTCGTTGTTATTGCATATAAGGAGGGTATACTGAGTCACTAACTTATGTATCTTTTGAGGATAAAATAATGGATTACAGCACTTCTGATTTATGCGACCACTTTGCTGATGTGGTTGATGTGCTTGAACCTATGTTCATCAACTTTGGTGGTCGACACAGTTTTGGTGGCCGCATTAAAACGGTAAAATGTTTTGAAAACAATGAACTGATCCGCCAATTACTTTCTCAAGATGGTACTGATCAGATTTTACTTATTGATGGTGGCGGCTCAACTCGCAGAGCATTAATCGACATTGAGCTGGCTGAGCTGGCACTAGAAAACAATTGGCAAGGCATTATCGTATATGGTGCATTACGTCACGTTGATGAGCTTGAAGAACTTGATTTAGGTATTCAAGCTATTGCGTCAATTCCTGTTGCAGCAGACAGTGAAGGCGCGGGCGAAAGCGGTATAGGGGTTAATTTCGCTGGCGTATCATTTTTTGATGATGACTTTGTATATGCTGACAGTACCGGTATTGTGCTTTCAGCTGAGGAATTAGAGCTAGAAATAATAGAACTGTAGCGTGACCGTTCACCTTAAACTATACGACGAAAGCACGGTAAAGGAAATTTGCTCTGACCGTGCTGGAGAGCTAAAAGCATGGCAGTCGATGGCATTACTTGATGCCCGCGACAATATTCAACAAGCACTTGCTGATGCCGTACAATTTGGTATGCGCTTTGTTTTACTCGGGATTTGTGAAGACATTGGCCCGAGAGCCAATCTAGGAAATGGTGGCGCACAGCATGCTTGGCCTGCGTTTTTACAACGCTTTTTAAACCAACCTCACAATGACGCTATTGCCATGCAAAAAGTATTACTGCTTGGCGAAGTCACCCTCGATGATTTAATGCAACAAGCACTACCGCTTGATAATCATAATCCAAACGACTTAGCTCAATTGCGTAAGCTGTGCGCTGAAATAGATGAGCGAGTTGAGGCAATTTTAGACATGGTTTTTAAAGCGGGTCTTGAACCTATTGTTATTGGCGGCGGGCATAATAACTGTTTAGGTATTATTCGCTCACTTGCCAAACATAGCCATAGCGCAATTAACGCGATTAATTTAGATCCTCATGCCGACTTTCGTGAGTGTGAAGGTAGGCACAGTGGTAATGGGTTTCGCTACGCTTATAAAGAGCAGCTGCTCAATAATTACCATGTTATTGGCTTACATGAGCTAAAAAACAATCAGCCTATTTTTGATGCTATGCAGAGCGCTAACTTTAGCTACACAAGCTACCAAACAATAAACGTGAAGCGCGAAATAAACTTAACTGAAGCAACTGCCCATGCACTCAAAGAGTTTGATAACGCACCGCTAGGGGTAGAGGTTGATTTAGATAGCTTAACCTATATGCCTGCAAGTGCCTTTAATTATTGTGGTTTTGATGTCAGCGATGGTGAGCATTATGTTTACTTAGCTGCAAGCGATCCCCGCAGTGCTTATTTACACTTATGCGAAGCAGCACCTTCACAACACCCCCATTCTATAACTGCAGGTAAATTACAGTGTGGCCAAGTGATCAGTGCTTTAGTTAATACCTATTTACAAACAAAACTAAGCCTTTAAAACACACTTAAAGTTCTTGTGCTTCTAACCATTGCTTAAACCAACTCATTAATCCTAAACTGCTCAATGGGTGTCCAAAATAGTATCCCTGTGAAGCGTAGGCTTTTAGACTTTTTACAAACTTTAGTTGATCGAGTGTTTCAACACCTTCAAAAATAACTTTCGTCTGTTGCTGGTTATGCATTTCAACCATACCACCTACTAAACTACGTATGTTATTTTGATTACTAAAGTCAGCAGTTAATGCAGGCGATATTTTAATGTATGCCACCGCTAAACTAGGTAACTTAGAAAGTAATACAGGATTATCACCTAAACCATCAACGCACACTTTTAAACCTAAGCTGTTAAGTCTTGCTATCATGGCTCTACCTTTATCATCTAGGCTAGTAAAAATGTGTAGCGGACATTCTAAAATTAAATCACCAGGCCTAAGTTGGTGCTCACCGATAACCCCATAAACAAAATCAACAAACTCTTCGTTGAGCATTTCTGGGCCAAATAAGTTAACACTTAAAGGCACCCTCATTCCTTCCATACGCAGTGCCATGGCAAGCTCTCCAGCTCGTTCAATAACAAAGGTCGCAAGTGAGTAACCAAGCCCTGCAATTCTAATATCGTTGATAAACTGGCTCGCCGATAAAGTCCCTTGGGTTGGATGCTGCCAGCGTAATAGCAATTCTAAAAATTCAATTTGGCCATCTTCATTTCGAATAACCGGTTGAAAAAACAATTCGAACTCATCAGCAAAGCTGATATTCGCCAGCTCAGTTAATCGCGCTTGCTGCTCTAAATGATCAGTCGTCATTTGCTGATGATAAGCCACAATTTGTTTAGCTGGCCGACTATCAAGCGCCAAGTAAGCATGACTAATTAGCTCATCAAAGCTGCTGCTTTGTTTATTACAATGTACATAACTGGCTCTTACTTTTACTTCAATCGTACAATTAGCTACATTAAACGGCTTTAAGGTAGCGCCAATAATTTGCTTTATAAGCTGTTGATGTAAATGATTATGATTTTGTAAATCACAAATAAATGCAAAGTTTAACCCACCCAAGTGCGCTAATTTAGCATGCTCAGCAAGAAAAAAAACTTCATCGCTATCTAATAAATCTTTTATTCGATTGGCCGACTGAGATAATAATAAGTCGCCAAAATCTCGGCCAATATGTTGATTAACTTGAGCAAAACCTTCTAGCCTCAGTACGATGATTGCTGCTGTAAATGGATCCTTATCATTGAGTTCATTATATTTTTGACGTAACTGCTGTTTATCAGGGAAGCTGGCTAAGGGTGAGTTTTCAACATACGCTTCAGGCTCGGTTTCTGGCTTTAAAGTTGGAGCAGTCTGCGGCGTATTAGCCATTAAAAAACCACTGCTACTGAGTAGTAAAATTGGAATAAGTAACCACGCTAAATGCAATGTAAAAAAGAGGTAACCTGTAAATAATAAAACAAGCCCGCCTGAGGCACAGGCAATGATAAGTAACGGGACTTTTTGCTTTAGCAAATTCGCCTGATATAAATGAAAAGCAAATCCCAGAGCCAATAACAAAACAAACCAAGGGATGGCAGTGCTAACCATAGCTAAACCAATCAGCCCAGTGTATAAAAAGCTGAGCCTTATTACGTTACTTTTAACGGTTAACAACGCTGCAACCATTGCCATTAAAAGTGCACCACTTAAAAAAATAGCTAAATTGCTATAGCTCAATAACGTTCCATCCATAGCTGAGGTACTCACTGACATTAAATAAAACATAGGCTTAAGAGTTAAGTCTTATAATTAGCTAAGTTTACCCAATATCCATAGATTTAACAGTTTATTTACCCCAAACTGATAACTTAATTGTGCTGGATGCTCAATTTGCCAATGTGCTATGTCGGCGCGAGCGCCTACTTTTAATACGCCTCTATCAGCAAAACCAAGAGCCTGAGCTCCGTGTGCCGTGACTCCCATTAATGCCTGTTCTGGAGTAAAATTAAATAATGTACAAGCCATATTCATCATTAATTGCAAAGAACATAACGGTGATGTGCCTGGGTTAAAGTCACTGGCAATTGCGATGGGAACCTTGTATTTATTTAACAGTTCAATTGGAGGGTATTTCGTTTCTTTTAAAAAATAAAAAGCACCGGGCAGTAATACCGCCACAGTACCTGCATTTGCCATAGCTTTAACTCCGGCTTCATCAAGATATTCCAAATGATCGGCCGACAAACCATTGTATTGCGCCACCAGCGCAGCACCTTGTTGATTGGATAATTGCTCAGCATGGCACTTAATTGCTAACCCCAGTTTTTTAGCCGCATCAAATACTCGCTGCGTTTGAGCATGACTAAAACCAATATCCTCACAAAATACGTCAACTGCATCGACTAAATCATGTTCAACAAGTGTGTTAAGCATTTCATTACACACTAAATTTATATAATCATCACTGCGATTTTTAAACTCTAAAGGTAGTGCATGCGCGCCTAAAAAGGTATTAATGACTTCAATAGGATGATGTTGATTTAAAAGCCTAGCGACTTCTAATATTTTTTTTTCATTTTCTATATCAAGCCCATACCCTGACTTAATTTCTACCGTAGTGACACCTTCAGCTAGCAGTGCATTTAAACGATCTTTTGCTGCTACAAATAATTGTTCGTGTTCAGCCTCTCGGGTTGCTTTCACGGTACTTGCAATTCCGCCCCCTTGCGCGGCAATTTGCTGATAGCTTACCCCCTGTAAACGCTGCTCAAACTCCTTTGCACGAGAACCGGCAAACACCAAGTGAGTATGGCAGTCAATTAAGCCCGGGGTTAACCACTGCCCTTTGATACTTACTACCGGAGTGGCTAATACATCAAAATCAGGTAACTCAGTTTGCTCACCCAACCATATTATTTTGCCATTTTTAATTGCTAAAGCCGCATTTTCTATCGCTCCATAAGGTGCATCAATGTTGTTATCCATGGTGGCAATATTGGCATCGGTGAGTAATAAATCGATATCATTTAACTGTTCTGTGGATTCTGTAGCTTGCATAAGTCTCTCCGCGATAGTGTTCAAACGAGTTTAAAAACACATCTTGTATATACAAGATGATTATGCCATCTTACTAGGTATTGTTCATTTTTAATATACTAAAAATATTTATGCCAGCACCTAAGTTTACGCAAATAAAACAATTTATTGTGGACAAAATACGCAGTGGGCTTTGGCTTGAAAACCAACGTGTCCCTTCAGAAAATGAACTAGCAAAACAATTTACAGTAAGCAGAATGACCGCACGTCGGGCACTTAGCGAACTCACTGATGCCGGCATTTTAACCCGTAGCCAAGGTCTAGGAACGTTTGTAGCAAGCTTCAAGTCTCAGTCGTCATTACTTGAAATAAAAAACATCGCCAATGAAGTAAAAGAGCGAAACGGAAACTACAGCTGCACAGTGCAAGTATTAGAATCGATTAATGCCGTCGCGCCAATTGCAATTGCTTTAGGTGTAGAGGTAGATAGCGTGGTGTATCGCAGTGTCATTATTCATAATGAAAACGACAGCCCCTTACAAGTTGAGGAGCGCTTTGTAAATCCACCCCTTGCAAAAGATTATTTACAACAAGATTTTACCGCCCTTACCCCGCACGAATACTTATCAACAGTTGCTCCTTTAACGCAAGCGAGGCATACGGTAGAGGCTATTACGCCAAATAGTGAAATGTGCCAATGGCTTAATTTATATAACGAAGAGCCCTGTTTACAAGTAATACGCCGTACTTGGTCGGTAAACGGAATTGTTAGTTTTGCACGACTTATATCGCCAGGCAGTAAGTACCGCTTGGGCGGACAATTAACATTTAAAAACAATAATAAAGCCCATAACGCTTAAATTTAACAGGAGTGAATAATGGATCATCGACTGGACACACAACGCACAATTCGCGCACAGCATGGTAATCAAATATCTACTAAAAGCTGGCAAACCGAAGCAGCTAAACGCATGCTAATGAATAATTTAGACCCTGATGTTGCCGAGCACCCGCAAGCTTTGGTGGTGTATGGCGGCATTGGCCGTGCTGCCCGTGACTGGCCAAGCTACGACAAAATAATTGAGACGCTTGAGCGCCTTGACGATGACGAAACCCTATTAGTGCAATCAGGTAAACCGGTGGGGGTATTTAAAACTCATAGCAACGCACCGCGGGTATTAATTGCAAATTCTAACCTTGTTCCGCATTGGGCTAACTGGGAACATTTTAACGAGTTAGATAAAAAAGGCTTGATGATGTACGGCCAAATGACCGCTGGCTCTTGGATTTATATCGGTTCTCAAGGGATTGTTCAAGGCACTTACGAAACCTTTGTAGCTATGGCAAAACAACATTTTTCAGGCGATGCCAAAGGTAAGTGGGTGTTAACAGGTGGCCTGGGAGGAATGGGCGGAGCACAACCATTAGCTGCAACCATGGCTGGCTTTAGTGCCTTAGTGGTGGAATGTGATGAAAGCCGTATCGATTTTCGAATAAAAACAGGGTACGTCGATGTAAAAGCGACAGATCTTGAGCATGCATTAAAATTAATAACCGATGCCTGTGTAAAAGGTGAAGCGCTTTCTGTGGGTTTACTTGGTAACGCGGCTGATGTTTTTAGTACCTTAGTAAAAAGTGATATTACTCCCGATATAGTCACCGATCAAACCTCTGCTCATGATCCGCTTAACGGCTACCTGCCACAAGGTTGGAGTATGGAGCATGCAGCAAAAATGCGAATCGATAATCCACAAGCAGTGGTAAAAGCGGCCAAACAGTCAATGGCTGTTCAAGTAACAGCGATGCTGGCACTGCAAGATGCGGGCGCAGCAACTACCGACTACGGCAACAATATTCGTCAAATGGCGCTCGAAGAAGGCGTAGCAAATGCTTTTGATTTCCCTGGATTTGTGCCTGCTTATATTCGTCCATTATTTTGTGAAGGCATTGGCCCATTTAGATGGGTAGCACTATCGGGCGATCCCGAAGATATTTACAAAACAGACGCAAAAGTAAAAGAGCTCATTCCTGATGATAAGCATTTGCATAATTGGCTTGATATGGCGCGTGAGCGAATTCAATTTCAAGGCTTGCCTGCACGTATTTGTTGGGTTGGCTTAAAAGACCGCGCGCGTTTAGCGGTTGCCTTTAATGAAATGGTTAAAAATGGTGAACTTAAAGCACCAGTAGTTATTGGCCGCGATCATCTTGACTCAGGCTCAGTAGCTAGTCCTAATCGTGAAACAGAGAGCATGCAAGATGGCTCCGATGCTGTCTCTGATTGGCCACTTTTAAATGCCCTGCTCAATACCGCTGGCGGTGCTACTTGGGTATCGCTTCATCATGGTGGCGGCGTTGGAATGGGCTTTAGCCAGCATTCAGGTGTAGTTATTGTTGCCGATGGTACCGATGAAGCAGAGCAACGCCTTGCTAGAGTGCTGTGGAACGATCCCGCTACCGGTGTAATGCGCCATGCCGATGCTGGTTATGACATTGCAAAAAACTGTGCACAACAACAAAACCTAGACCTACCTATGCTTAACAAGGATAAGTCATGATTTCATACACACTCACACCGGGTCAGCTTGAATTAAATACCTTAAGAAAAATTAATCAATCGGCCGTAGATTTAACTTTGGCAACTGAGTCCGTCACACAAATAGCAGCCAGCGCGCAAACCGTTCAAGACGTAATAAACGAGCAGCGTACTGTATATGGTATTAATACCGGCTTTGGTTTATTAGCCAATACTAAAATAGCGAATGATGAGCTAGAACTATTACAACGCAGTATTGTGCTTTCACACGCTGCGGGCATTGGCGAATTAATGGATGACAGCACGGTCAGATTAATGATCACCCTAAAAGTAAATTCTTTATCACGGGGTTATTCTGGTATTCGTTTAGCAGTCATTGAGTTTTTTATACAGCTACTCAAAAGTGAAGTGTACCCATGCGTGCCTAAAAAGGGCTCAGTGGGCGCTTCGGGCGATTTAGCCCCCCTTGCTCATATGTGCCTGCCTTTATTGGGTGAAGGGAAAATGCGCTACCAAGGAGAGCTAATAAGCGCAGAACAGGGGTTAAAAATTGCAGGGCTTGAGCCACTGACATTAGCCGCCAAAGAGGGCTTAGCCTTATTAAATGGCACGCAAGCCTCTACTGCATTTGCACTGCAGGGCTTATTTAGAGCCGAAGACTTGTACGCACAAAGCTGTGTAATTGGCTCTATCAGTATTGAGGCCGCCATGGGCAGTCGCGCACCATTTGATGCACGTATTCATGAGGTTCGTGGTCAACAAGGGCAAATTGATACCGCGCACGTATTTAGAGAACTATTAAGTACCCACTCACAAATTAGTGACTCACATATTAATTGTGAAAAAGTACAAGACCCTTATTGCCTGCGTTGCCAACCGCAAGTACTTGGTGCGTGCTTAACCCAAATACGCCAAGCCGCCGAAGTATTAATATGTGAATCAAACGGGGTAACCGATAACCCACTCGTTTTTGCCGATGTGGGGGATATTATTTCAGGTGGAAACTTTCATGCTGAGCCCGTTGCTATGGCCGCTGATAATCTTGCGATTGCCATTGCCGAAATTGGCGCCTTAGCTGAGCGACGTATTGCCCTACTGATTGACTCTAATTTATCAAAATTGCCGCCATTTTTAGTTGAAAACGGTGGGGTAAATTCAGGATTTATGATAGCTCAAGTGACCGCAGCTGCGCTCGCCTCTGAGAACAAGTCACTAGCACACCCAGCCTCGGTAGATAGCTTACCGACCTCAGCTAACCAAGAAGACCATGTCTCTATGGCAACCTTTGCCGCTAGGCGCTTAGTTGATATGGCTAATAATACGCAAGGCGTGTTAGCCGTTGAGTGGCTAAGTGCTTCTCAAGGGTTAGAATTTAGAGCGCCACTACATGCGTGTAAGCAGGTAGAAAATGCGAAGGCACTGCTACGCCAACATGTTAGCTATTACGATAAAGACCGCTACTTTGCTCCCGATATCGAAGCGGCTAACACACTACTAAGTGAAGGTAAGTTGTGCGACTTTATAAAAAATTCGCCCTTACCTTCTTATTAAATAGCCTGAACTCTGGTTAAGAGATTTACTAACGTATTGAATCAATATGATATTTATGTTTATTTTCTCTAGCCAGAGATTTCCAGTGGAAACAAGGCGAAATTACGTGTCGAAAGCTCGCCTATTGCAAGTAAATTCAACGCAGTTAGCACTGAAAATAGCTGCTTGAGATAGATTTATTATTCAGAGTTCAGGTTAAATACCATACTGATAACTAAAACCCAGCGCTTCTATCGCTGAGCCAATAACTTTGCGCTCAGCGACTTCATCACTACTAAAACTTGGCATTTGTGTGCCATACAGCTCACATTTTTGTGCATAATAATCTGCTTTGTTCGGATGCGCAGGGTTAACTACATTATAAATGCTTTGCCCTTGTGACCAATTGTTAAGTACCGCATAAATGGCATTGATCACATCTCGTTGATGCACCATGTTCACCACTTGCTGACTAGAGGTGTTGAGCTCTTTACCTGCCACAAAACGACCCGGCTCTCTGTTTGGCCCCAACAATCCGGCTAACCTTAAAACTTTACCTTGCTGCTCAAGTACTTGCTCTTCAGCATCATAGAGCTTTATTTGTCGCTCGTTAGTGCCAGATATATCGCTACTTTCACTATAAACTCCAGGCTCTTGATCATACACTCCAGTCGATGAGCACAATAAAAAACCTTTGCAATTAAGTTCAGTTGCCAGCTTTAACCCCTGCTCCAGCACTTGAGAATAATCACTTTCGCTGTCACGACTGCGCGGCGGTATAGCACACACCCAGTACGCGTTTTGTAAATCCACTTGGTGCTGCAGCTCGCCGTTTTGTAAAACAAACTGACGCTCAAAATCAAATTGATGAGTGTCACTACGATGAGTTCCTTGCACTTGCCAACCTTGTTTTTGTGCATCAATACATAAGGCTTGGCCAAGCCAACCAGCGCCAAGGACTACTAAGTTATCTTTGTTGGTTTGCACTTTATTTTCCCTTTTATTAAAACTCAATCAACGCGTTTTATAGCAACAAAAAATATGATGAACTTTATACTACTAAAAATAATATTAGCAAACGCTGATTGCATAAGATATTAACACACGCTTCATTTGCGATTAGTAGCTTATTTAATGATACCGCTACCATGTATATGCACCTGCCGATAAACCGTATGGCTTAAGTGACTTACGAAGAGTAATAAATAAAAAGATTGTGCAATTTAAGAGTTAAAAAGCGATGACCGCAAGCAAAGCATTTAAGGGTAAAATTTAGGCGTTTCACCCTTGTTTTTAATTTATTCAACACCATATCTTCAGAGTCTGTTTATCTGCAGTTTTAATCAAGTTTCGTTACATAACGCTATTTTTATGAGCGAGATCTCATTTTTCTGTTTTAAATGAAGATCTTTTTATAGAGGTAGTTTGATGTTTAGCAGAGTCTGGTATAGTAGCGCAGGTAATAAACAGTGCTTTTTAAGCAGCTTAATACAAAATTGCTAATTAATGTGTCCTAAAGGTTAATTTAAAGAATACATTAATTATCAATTGTAAAAAATGGGTTAGCCGATGCACGGCTAGCAAAAAAACACATTGTAACGGTTTTATCATGATATCTAATTTATTTACCAAGATTTTTGGTAGTCGCAATGACCGCACTATTAAAAACCTAAGAAAGACGGTCGCACTGATCAATGCACTTGAAACGCAACTAGAAGCGCTTTCAGATGAAGATTTAAAAGCTAAAACAGCTGAGTTTAGAGAACGTTACGATAACGGACAAAGCTTAGGCGATATTCTACCAGAAGCATTTGCTGTGGTACGTGAAGCGTCAAAGCGTGTAAACGGTATGCGTCACTTCGACGTGCAATTATTAGGAGGTATGGTTTTACAACAAGGCCGTATTGCAGAAATGCGTACTGGTGAAGGTAAAACGCTAACTGCAACGCTCCCTGCTTATTTAAATGGCTTAACAGGCAAAGGCGTTCATGTCATTACCGTGAATGACTACTTAGCCAAGCGTGATGCTGAAACCAACCGTCCACTATTTGAGTTTTTAGGCTTAACCGTTGGTTGTAATGTTCCGGGCATGATGCCACAACAGAAAAAACAAGCTTATGAAGCTGACATCACATACGGTACCAACAACGAATTTGGTTTTGACTACCTACGTGACAACATGGCATTTAGCATTGATGAGCGCGTTCAACGCCCATTATTTTATGCAGTAGTGGATGAAGTGGATTCAATCCTAATTGATGAAGCGCGAACGCCGCTTATTATTTCAGGCCCAGCTGAAGACAGCTCAGAGCTTTACACTGAAATAAATACCATTGTTCCTTTACTTGAACTACAAGAAAAAGAAGATGAGGAAGGGATTGAAGGCGATGGCGATTTCACTATCGATGAAAAATCTAAGCAAGTTCATCTAACTGAGCGTGGGCAAATAAAAGTTGAAGAATTACTTACAGAGCGCGGCTTAATTGAAGAAGGTGATTCACTGTACTCAGCAGCGAGCATCACGCTACTTAGTCACGTTTATGCAGCCCTTCGTGCGCACAAGCTTTATCAAAAAGATGTTGACTACGTTATTAAAGAAAACGAAGTTATCATCATCGACGAGCACACGGGTCGTTCTATGGAAGGACGTCGTTGGTCAGAAGGTTTACACCAAGCTGTAGAAGCAAAAGAAGGTGTGAAAATTCAAAACGAGAACCAAACGTTAGCCTCTATTACGTTCCAAAATTACTTCCGCTTGTACGAAACACTCGCAGGTATGACAGGCACAGCCGACACAGAAGCATTTGAGTTTCAGTCTATCTACGGTTTAGACACTGTGGTTATGCCAACCAATAAACCAATGATCCGTGATGATCGTGCTGATTTAGTGTACTTAACACAAGAAGAGAAGTACGAAGCCATTCTAGCAGATATTAAAGACTGTCAAGAACGTGGTCAGCCGGTACTTGTAGGTACTATCTCAATTGAAAGCTCTGAGTACTTGTCGCAGTTTTTACGCAAAGAAAAAATTAAGCACAACGTACTTAATGCTAAATTCCACGCACAAGAAGCTGACATTGTTTCTGATGCGGGCTTACCAGGCACAGTCACCATTGCCACCAACATGGCCGGTCGTGGTACCGATATTGTACTTGGTGGTAATTGGAATAGTGAAGTTGAAAAACTTGAAAACCCAACTGACGAACAAATTGCCGAAATTAAAGCCGCATGGAAGATTCGCCATGACGCAGTAATTGATGCCGGCGGTTTACACATTATTGGTACAGAGCGTCATGAATCACGTCGTATTGATAACCAATTACGTGGTCGTTCTGGCCGTCAAGGTGATGCTGGTTCAAGCCGTTTCTACCTATCGATGGATGATGCGTTAATGCGTATTTTTGCCGGTGAGCGCATGACCAACATGATGCGTAAACTAGGTATGCAACGTGGCGAAGCGATTGAACACCCATGGGTTAACCGCGCAATCGAAAACGCTCAGCGTAAAGTAGAAGCACGTAACTTTGATGTGCGTAAACAGCTACTTGAGTACGATGATGTAGCAAACGACCAACGTCGTGTTGTTTACTCTCAACGTAATGAATTGCTGGAAGAAGGTGATATTTCAGAAACGATTACTGCTATCCGTGGTGATGTGCTCGCTGGTGTAATTGATCAATACATTGCCCCACAAAGCTTAGCTGAGATGTGGGATATACCAGGGCTTGAAGAACGTTTAAAGCAAGATTTCTTAATTGAGTTACCAATTACTCAGTGGTTAGCTGATGACAATAAGCTATACGAAGAAAAACTTCGTGAGCGTATTGAAGAAGCGGTTGAACAAGCCTACAAGCAAAAAGAGGAAATGGTCGGCGACTCTGTACTGCGTCAGTTTGAAAAAGCAATTATGCTTCAAAGTCTTGACCAACATTGGAAAGATCACCTTGCTGCAATGGATCACTTACGCCAAGGTATTCACTTACGTGGTTATGCACAAAAGAATCCTAAGCAAGAATACAAACGTGAGTCGTTTGAATTGTTCTCTGAAATGCTAGAAAACTTAAAAGTCGATGTCGTCGGTATTTTAAGTAAAGTGCAAGTTCGCGCTGAAGAAGATGTTGAAAAAGTAGAAGAGCAACACCGTAAAAGTGAAAATGCCCCTCGCGAATATCAACATGAACAAGCAGAGCACGTAGGTGGTGAAGCACCACAAAGCGCTCAGGTTATGGCGCGTAGCGAGCCAAAAGTTGGCCGTAACGATCCATGTCCGTGTGGCTCAGGTCAAAAATACAAGCAATGTTGTGGCAAATTAAAATAACACAACTTTGAAAATAAAAAGCGACGCTTGCGTCGCTTTTTTTATGCTATTAGAGGGAGAAGTAATGACTAAGGTAATCATCAATGTCGCAGTCGGTGTTATTAAAAAAAATAACGCATTGTTTATTTGTAAACGAGCAGATGAGCAACATCAAGGTGGATTATGGGAATTTCCTGGTGGCAAAGTTGAAGCCGGAGAAACCGTGTTTCAAGCCCTAAAACGTGAGCTTCTAGAAGAAGTAGGGTTAACTATTCATAGTTCAAGCGAGCTTATCACCATTGAGCATGACTACGGCGATAAGTGCGTACGACTTAATGTGCATGTGGTCAGTAACTTTAACGGTCAAGCTCATGGCGCAGAAGGGCAACCAAGCGAATGGGTAGGCATTGACGAACTTGATAACTATGATTTTCCTGCTGCTAATGTTGAGATAATCAGCGCCATAAAAACAAAATATAGCTAGTAAAAGTAACTAAAAAGCCAGTGAGCATCATGCTCACTGGCTTTTAATTTTGCGATTAATGGGTCTAAGCTAATTTCAGCTCAAATTACCAAATTTTTACGCGATCTTCCGGCTTGATATACATTTTATCGCCCTCTTTCACATCAAACGCTTGGTAAAATTCTGGCATGTTCGACAAAATACCAATCACGCGATAATGACTCGGTGAATGTGAATCGGTCATTAAACGATTACGCAATGCTTCATCACGGTATTTACGACGCCAAATTTGCGACCAGCCCATAAAGAAGCGTTGATCGCCCGTATAGCCTTCAATAATGGGCGCTTTAGAATCACCCAGCGATAGCTGATACGCTTTATAAGCGACGGTTAAGCCGCCCAAGTCACCAATGTTTTCACCCAATGTCAGCTCACCATTAACGCTGGCATCTTCAAACGGTTTATATTGATTATACTGTGCAACTAAGGCAGCACTTCGCTGTTCAAACTGCTTAAGGTCTGACTCGCTCCACCAATTACGTAAATTGCCATCACCGTCGTATTTTGCACCTTGATCATCAAAGCCATGGCCTAACTCATGGCCAATAACTGCACCAATAGCACCATAGTTAACCGCATCATCCGCTTCTAAATTAAAGAAAGGAGGCTGCAAAATCGCCGCAGGGAATACTATTTCGTTATTCACTGGGTTGTAGTAAGCATTTACTGTTTGTGGCGTCATATGCCACTCAGATCGATCAACTGGCTTACCTAATTTAGCAATCATATCTGCATAAGCCCATTCACTGTAGCGAATATAGTTGCCGACAAGTTCATCAGGGTTAATCGCTAAATCTGAGTAATCTTTCCATTTATCTGGATAACCAATTTTAGGGGTAAACTTATTAAGCTTTTCTTGTGCCGCCACTTTTGTTTCAGGGCTCATCCATTCAAGGTTTTCAATTGCCACTGAATAACCTTTGATTACGTTATCAACTAACTCTTCCATACGTGCTTTTGCTTCTGGCGGGAAGTTTTCTTTAACGTACACTTTGCCTAAAATTTCACCCAGCACACTGTTTGATGCATCAACAGCTTGCTTCCAAAGTGGTGCTTGTTCTTCAACACCGCGCAAGGTAGTGCTATAAAAATTAAACTTCAAGTCTACTAAATCTTTATTAAGCAACTGCGCGTAATTACTAACAAAATGGAATTTTAAATAATTTTGCCACACAGTTAAGTCGGTATTTTTGAAAATAGCTGCAAACGCTTCAAAGTAACTTGGTTGGCGCACAATCAACTCTTGAGCATCAACACCGACCGCTTCAAAATAAGCGCTCAAATCAAACTCACCCATTAACTCGTTAGCTTCAGCTACCGTCATTTTATTATATGACTTAGTTGCATCGCGGCTTTGTACTCGGCTCCACTGTGCATCAGCAAGTGTCGTTTCAAGTGCTAATATCGCTTTGGCTGCATCAGCAGCATTATTAACGCCAGCTTTAGCTAAAATATCGGTGATATACGTTTGATAAGCCGCGCGAATTTTTGTGAATTTTTCATCATCTTTTAAATAGTAGTCGCGGTCAGGTAAACCAAGTCCCGCTTGATAGGCATAAAGCGCATTTTCACTTGAGTTTTTAGCGTCATTATTAACATACCAGCCAAAAGGAAGATCGCCACCTTTAACTTGTAGCTGTGCCATCAGTGTGACCAACGCGGCTTTATCTTTCAGTGTATCAATGCTTTTAATAGCTGGCTCAAGTGGCAAAATACCTAACTCTTCACGAGCATTTTCAGCCATATAGCTAGAATAAAATGCACCAATCTTATATTCATCTGAACCTGGTTTTGCACTACTATTAGCACTGGCGTTTTCAAGCACTGTTTTCATTGCTTTTTGCGATTCATCATATAACTGTGAGAACGACCCATAGTTAGACTTGTCGCCTGGAATCTCAGTTTTTGCTAACCATTGACCATTAACATGGTAATAAAAATCATCCTGTGCACGAACACTTTTATCCATATTTTGTAAATCAACACCTAGCGCATCAGGAGCCGCCACCGGTGCAGTTACTGTGGTTGATTCTGCTTTCATTTGTTGTGGCTTTTCGCCGCAGCCAACCAAACCTAACGCCAGTGCAATACTGGCGGCAGTCATTGTTATTTTTTTCATAAGAATTCCGTATATTAATTAGAATAAATACGCATTTCATTAAGATTTGATAACTCAAAAAAAACAACAATAGGATGCAGTCTATTACCTGCTTAATGAAATACGCATCAGCTACAACCTAATTTAGGAAGCACTAGCTAAGCATAATAAACCTGATTTAAATAACAATAAAATCGAATATGTAACAAAGTATTTTGCGTTTGTTCAAAGCGTGAAAAAGAGCCTAGCATGAGGGCTAGCTAGGGCTTACTTTTGCCATGTAATGCTAAGCGCTGCAGCTTTTCTTTTAATGAAGGAGGGGCAGAATCGGCGATCGCATTCAAATAATCAGCCGTTTGCTCACTCATTTTAAGAGAGTTAGTCGCTTGGCTATCTGTCGCTTTAGGACGATTACTTAATCGTTGAGTTGCTTGTGGATTGGCGGTAATTTTTATTTGTCCAAGCTCTGCCATACCTGCGGCTCTAAAATGAGACTGCATATCCATTTTTAAATAATTAAGCCTAAGAGCAATAGGAGCTGAAACAGCTTCTATCATCAGTGTGCCGTCACGATAATTACTTACTCGACATTTATCGCCTAGCTTAGGCCCTAAAAAATCGCGTAACAGTTGTTGCTGTGTATCCAATGCTTGGCTTTTTCCCGCATAGGCTGCTAAACGGTTGTTTAGCCCGGCCATAATGTCGGTTAATGGTTTTGGCGCATATCTATCTTTAGCCATATCACACCTTAAAAACCTCAAAGGAAAGTTTGCTTAAATTAAGCTTAATTTAAGCAAACAAAGTGGGTGTATACCAATTCGCTGAATTAAGTATTATTGTGGATGGGTATTAAGCACCCGCAATTTGCATTTGCTCAATCAGCACTGAACCTGTTTGAATACCACCACGTCGCTCTATATCGCCACCAATAGCTGAAATACCTTTAAACATATCTCTTAAGTTACCAGCAATA
The DNA here is from genome assembly GCF_055397545.1 of Pseudoalteromonas sp. 11L1. The sequence continues at coordinate 439,454 of NZ_AP041141.1, forward strand.
GTTATTTCACTTACTGGGTACTGTATTTCACCATTTTCAACCCAAAAACCAGCTGCACCACGAGAGTAGTCACCAGTCACGGTATTTACACCCTGCCCCATAAGTTCAGTGACTAACAAACCCGTGCCCATGGTTTTCAATAGTGTAGCTAAGTCCTGATGGGTTTGCTCAACCAACCAGTTATGAATACCACCGGCATGGCCTGTTGGCGTCATATTCATTTTACGCGCTGCGTAGCTCGCTAATAAATATGTTTGCAATTCACCACCGTGTATTATTTCTCTGTCTAGAGTTTTAACCCCTTCGCTATCAAAAGGTGATGATGCTAACCCTTTTAGTAGGTGTGGGCGCTCTGAAATATTAACGGTTTTGCTGAACACTTGTGTACCTAAGCTATCCAGTAAAAAACTGGATTTACGATACAGTGCGCCACCGCCGATTGCAGACACTAAATGGCCAAACAATGAGTTAGCAATATCGGCTCTAAAAATAACCGGCACTTTCATGGTACCTAGTTTTTGACTGTTTAGTTTAGCTAGGGTTTCTGCAGCGGCTTCAAGCCCAACACTTGCAGCATCTTTTAGCCCTGCTTGATCGCGGGAAATTGTGTAGGCTGAGTCGCGCTGCATATGCTCGCCCTCTTTGCCTATTACCATAGTGCTTATGCTATGGCGTGTTCTTGGGTAGCCTGCAATTAAACCATGACTATTGCCATACACTCGCAGCCCTTGGTGTGAAGAAAAGCTAGCACCATCTGAATTCACAATTCGCTCATCCGCATTTAATGCGGCTTGCTCAGCAGCATGACATAAATCAATCCCTTGCTCAGGACTTACATCCCAAGGATGAAATAAATCTAAATCTTTAGGCGAAAACTCAAGTAATTCTTTATCAGCAATACCATTACACGGATCATCTGAGGTGAATTTAGCAATATCTATGGCTTTTTCGACCACAGATCGCAATGTTTTTGGATTTAAGTCAGCCGTAGAGGCGGAGCCTTTGTTATTACCAACATACACGCTAATACCTAAACCACCGTCTTGATTAAACTCAATGGTTTCTACCTCGCCCATACGCGTACTTACCGACAGCCCTGATGTGCTCGACATAGCAGCTTCAGCAGCAGTAGCGCCTAGTTTTTTAGCATGTTCGAGTACTTCAGAAACGGCATCTTTTACTTGAGAAATTTGCGAATATATTGGATCTTGGTGTTGGCTTTTCATAAATTCTGTCCTGAGCCCTGAAGGCCATGTTGCACACATTTTTTATATTTAAATGCTAACACACTCACTGCACCACATCAGCTAATATTAATCACTAAAAGAATCGCGTATAATAGATAAAGTTATTTTTACTTAAGAGCACCCCATGGCGAAGAAAAAAGGCAAGCCTGCTGAAATTGAAGAAGAAATTATATATGTATCAAAAAGTGAACTTAAGCGCGAAGCGCAAGAGTTTCATCAGTTAGGGTCTGAAATTGCCAAAATGGGTAAAAAGCAGCGCGAACGCTTACCGCTTAATGATGACTTAAAAGAAGCAATGGTTGTTGCCGATAAAATTAGTAATAAAAGTGATGCATACCGCCGCCACTTAAATTACATAGCAAAAACCCTTCGTACAGTAGAAAACATTGAAGAAATTAAAGCGATCATTGATGTAATGCTTAATAAAAATAACCAAGCAGAGGTTATGATCAAAAAGATTGAGCAGCTGCGCAGTGATTTAATTGAGCAAGGCGATGACTTAATCAACGAAACAATTGAACAATACCCAGCTCTTGAGCGCCAAAAAATGCGCCAACTGGTGCGTAATGCGGCCAAAGAAGTAAAAGCAGAAAAGCCTGCGAGAGGCTACAAAGAGCTATTTCAGTATTTAAAAGACGCCATAATGTAACGCAGCCACGTTACATACTAAAAAGGTGCTACGGCACCTTTTTTTGTTGTAGATCAAACCCCCTTCCCCTTTCCTTTTTTACAATACGCAGCAACTTAAAAGATAAGGTGCGCGTGATGATTAAACTTCCTCAATGGGATCAAACTTTAATAAACAAATACAATGTATCGGGCCCGCGTTACACGTCTTACCCGACTGCACTTTCGTTAGCTGACGGCTATCAGCAACAAGATTTGATTAGCGCTATTGAATCATCGCAAACCCGTGCTTTGTCTTTATATATTCACATTCCTTTTTGTAGCCAGCTTTGCTATTACTGTGGCTGTAATAAAGTCATTACTCGCCATCAATCTAAAGCTGATACCTACCTAGATTTTTTAGCTAAAGAAATCGTGGCACAAGCGCCGCTATTTCAAGATTATCGGGTCGAACAATTACATTTAGGTGGCGGTACTCCAACCTTTTTGACCGCAGCCCAAATGACTCGCTTAGTAAAGCTACTAGAGCAACACTTTAACTTTAGCGATACCTGTGAGCGCGGTATAGAAATAGACCCTCGCTCACTGGCTGACAATATGCTGATTGACTTAAGCGAGATGGGATTTAATCGTGTGTCATTTGGTATTCAAGATTTTAATGATCAAGTTCAGCTAGCTGTTAACCGCCCTCAACATGTTGATGAGGTAAAGCAGTTAATTACCCAAGCAAAACAATTAGGCTTTAAATCAATTAATGCAGATATGATTTATGGACTGCCATTACAAACACCTGAGAGTTTTAAGCAAACTATTGAGCAACTGATTGCTTTAGACCCCGACCGTGTTTCAGTATTTAACTACGCTCATTTACCTGATCGTTTTGCCGCTCAACGTAAAATAAAAGATGCTGATTTACCCAGTGCCCATAATAAGCTCACTATGTTCAAAAATACCCTAGAGCAAATGACACAGGCGGGCTATCAGTTTATAGGTATGGATCACTTTGCAAAAGTTGATAATGAATTGGCTATTGCTCAAAATAGCGGCCAACTTCATCGTAACTTTCAAGGTTACACTACCCATGGAGAATGTGATTTACTAGGCTTAGGGGTCTCATCAATATCGCAAATAGGCACAGCCATACTACAAAATAAGAAAGAGCTAAAACACTATTACCAAACAATCGATGAGCAAGCAGGCAGTGCCATTAATAAAGGCATGCATTTAACCCAAGATGACCTTATTCGAGCGGATGCAATTAAACAACTTATTTGCCAGTTTGAGCTTGATATGAGCGTATTCGCGAACAGACATAAAATCAGCTTTAATGACTACTTTAAAGATGCCTTAGAGGCACTCGCACCATTAATTGCCGATGAAATGGTAACAATAGAAAACAACCTAATTAGCGTAACACCAAAAGGGAATTTATTTATTCGTATTATTTGTATGTGCTTTGATGCGCACTTACAAAAACAAATAAATGCCACTCGCTTCTCACGGGTTATATAATTTAAAAAATAGCGCGCATAAAAAAAGCAGACCTAGGTCTGCTTTTTTTATGCTGTAAAATTTAAGTGCTAGTTAAAAACCACGTTTTCGCTGCCTTGGGCTGCTTTAAACTCAACAATAATTTTTTTACAGTCAGCTTCAATTTCATCACTCAGTGATTCTTCTGCGCGCCAGCGTGCGGTATCGTGCTTAAAAATTTCTTTTTTAGCGTACTTTTTGCGCGAATCGTGAGTTGGCATTTCTTTTACCACGTCGTACATTTTATAAATGCCTGGGTATGCAGTTGTTAAGTCACGCTCAGTATCAAAACTATATTGCGACATCAGCACCCAAATACGTAAACAGCCCTCAGAGTAATCACATTGCTTTTCATTCATCGCACGTGCAATTAAATGAATACTATCGGCTAGCTTTGCATTACGTTTTAAACGCGACTGCTTAAGTTTTTGCTGTTGCTCTGACTGTTGTTTGCTAATTAGCTTTTTTTGCACACTTAGCTTGTAGAGCAACTGACCCGCATAAAATGCCAAGCCCGCTATAATAGCAGCACCTACAACTAAGGCTAAGATCACTGCTGTACTCATTGCGTATCCTTATTACTTATCTTCGTCGTCATCTAGCCATTCATTAGCTAGGTCGTTTGATAGGTATTGATCAAAATCTGAATTACTTTCTTCATCACTGAAGTCATCTTCAAATTCTTCTTCATCTTCAATGCCTAATAACTTACACAGCACTTGGTGACGCGCTATACGGCTATTAAAGTATTTAGCATCTTTACCCGTTAGCATTTCACCTTGCTCATGACGCTCAACTAATTTAAGCAAGCGCTCATCATTTTCAAGCGCCTCTAATTCTTGCTCAGGCGTTAACTCAGGCTCAATCGCCTTTTTAAGCTCTGCTACAGGCTTAAGGTTACGTTTCATTTCGACTTTTGGTTCAGCGGCTGGGGCAACTAATGGTACTGCTTTTTTACTACCAACACGTTTGTCTTTAGCAGCCGAACCTGTTTTTTGAGTGTCATTACTCAATGCATCAGGTGCATTACGTGAACCAGGCTTAGCGCCTTTGGTTTTCTTTACACGTTGCTCTTTCAATGCACGCATTTCTTTAAGCTTATCTTGGCTTAAACGAACGGGTCCATTTGATGGAATTTTACGTGACTTTTTCTTTCTACTCATATCTTGATCGTCTCACTTAAGAGGTTTTGAGCGAGGCGCAACTCAATGGGCATCGCGATGCTGGCCTAGCCAGAAGAATTCGGTTTGCGTTTTAGAGGTTGGGTTTCTCTATATACGCCAAAGCATATTTAGATGCTTTTTTTAAACGGGGGTATTGTAACAGGACAAATAAAAAGGCGGTAGAGAAAACATCTCTACCGCCTGCTAATCTGAGCGCCATTATATGGACACTTCTCCCTTCGACTTTTTAGTCTTTATTATTTTTATTATTATTTCTTTATCCGTATTATTATTATTTATCTTCCGTGTAGCATTCCATTTTGTTTTTATTATTAAACTTCCATGAGTTTTTATTATTTTCGGTCTTTCCTGACACTTTTTTGTTATTTCCTTTAGTAGCACTCTCAATGTGCTATTTAGTCGTGCCGCGCTACGATCCTTATAACGTTTTCCTATTTGTTATTATTGTTGCGACAGGGGTTAATTTACTCGTTAATAATTTTGTTACAACTAATTTATATCTTTTTTCTTGTGTAAAACATAACAAAAAAGGTTAAAAAATATAAGTTACAATAAGTTAACTTAAAAAATAAAAATAAAATGAGACTTTTCTTACATTAAAGCATGGTCAATGTCTTACAAGTGAAGGGGCTTTATCGGTCATTTCAGAAACAAAAAAAGCAGCCAAAGCTGCTTTTTGTCTATTTAACATTGTATTATGTTAACAATATCTAAATAAATACGACTTTAGTGTAGACCACCTAGGTATTTAGATAATGTTTCAATGTCTTTATCTGTAAGTTTCTTAGCAATATCTTGCATAACACCATTTAGGTCGTTATTACGAGTGCCATCTCTGAACTGCTCAAGTTGTGACTTGATGTATTCTGGATGTTGGAAAGAAATTTTTGGGAATTTAGCTAGTGAAGAGCCATTACCACGTGGACCATGACAAGCCGCACATGATGGAATTCCGCGTTCAGCGTCACCCGCTTTGTACAACATGGCGCCTGTTTCTTGAACATCTTTAGGTGTAGCACCTTCAGACATGTTCAAAGAAGCAAAATAAGCAGATAAGTCTTTCATATCTTGATCGCTCAATGGCATTGCCATACCGCTCATTACTGGATTCATTCGACCTTCTTTACCGCCCGAAGTCATACCTAATTTAAATTCAGTAAGTTGTTTGTATATGTAATCTGCGTGTTGGCCTGCAATTTTTGGGTAGATGTTAACCGGCGCATTACCGTCTGGGCCGTGACAAGCCGCACACGTTGCTGATTTTTCTTTACCTGCGTTTACATCGCCATCAAATGCTGTTGCGTTGCTTGCTGACAACGCACCAAGCAATATAGTTAAAGATAGTGCTATTTTTTTCATGGTGAATTCTCTGTTTCCGACCCTGTATCATCTACAATATGGATGTTGTGATTTTTATATTCTACACGATATTAAATTCTCTGGCACGTTTTCTACACACATTAAACCTATAAATTATAGGGTTTTGAGTAAAATTAATCGCTAAGCCAGTTAAAATGTACCATCAGCAACGGTTTTACATGCTCAAATACACTTTTTAATAGCTACTTTATAGTATAAAATACGCGCCACGGGTGAATTTGGTTTACCCAATGTTATTTTTTTTAGTTTTAGGAGAGCCTGTGCTCAAATCTCGTATCAAGTATAACACTGCGTCTTTTGTTACAAGCGCGCCAGACATCACTAAATTACCTGCTGATACGGGAATTGAAGTCGCGTTTGCCGGTCGCTCAAATGCAGGTAAATCAAGTGCGCTTAATGCCCTTACCGATCAAAAGTTAGCACGTACTAGTAAAACACCTGGCCGTACTCAGCTGATCAACACATTTGAACTTGCCGATGTAGATAACATGCGCCTAATTGACCTACCAGGTTATGGCTTTGCCAAAGTGCCTATTGAAATGAAAAAGAAATGGCAAAAGTCGCTAGGCGAATACCTACAAAAACGTCAAAGCTTAAAAGGTATTGTGGTGTTGATGGATATTCGTCACCCATTGAAAGATTTAGACCGCGATTTAATTAATTGGGCTGTAGGTAGTGAAATTCCAGTATTGGCACTATTAACTAAAGCAGATAAGCTCAAGCAAGGTCCACGTAAATCACAGGTACTTAGTGTTCGTCGTGAATTGAGTGAATTAGATGGCGATATAACAGTTCATGCTTTTTCATCACTTAAAGGCACAGGCTTACCAGAAGTCGCTAAAAAGTTAGATGAGTGGTACTTAGGTCCAATCGTAGCAATTCCACCTGCTGACACAGAGTAATTACCCTAAATAAAACCGCTCATTCGCGGAGGTAATAAAATAGCCGAGCTCATCAGTTTCGGCTATTTCAGCCCACTGATAAAACACATTTCTGGCAACTCGCGCAAAACAACCATAGGGTAATTGCATATAAGGCACTGCAGCGGCTTTGTAATTATTAATATGTAGCAGCTCAGCACGACTTAGTAGCCAGGTACGCTGTAGGTTATCAATACAACAAATAACATCACCATCAGAGGTCGACTCACGATGCCAACTTACAATAATAAATGGCGCATCCTTAACCTCAATCGCAATTTTCTCTACTGGCGTTTTTAAATAAAACTGTCCATCTTCGCGACACAACACACTAGCAAACAGCTTTATCATGGCTTGGCGGGTAATTTCACTACCCGCATAAAACCATTTACCTTGTTCGTCAATCAGCAGTGGCAATTGCCCGCAATGAGCAGGCTGCCATTGTTCAAAAGGTTTACTTGGCTCGCTTAGTTGCTTACTAAGTTCGTTAAGAGAAATCACTGTTTTTTAAAGGTCAGTGCAAAAGTAACCGGTACCGCAGTAGCAATCGAAGGTAAGCCGGCTAGTTTTTGTAACTGCATTATCCCTTCGGTGACTTTAAAGTCATCGCTATTAATAATAATAGGCTTGAATGATGCTACGCTTAAATCCCCGTTTTCCGCACTACTAACAAGTACATCAACTGCAAGTGGCTTTTTATGACCGTGAAAGTCTAGCTCGGCGCTAACACCTTTTAATACGTACTGCCCAGGCTGCTTAATAAGTGACAATTTATCAGATAGGTCAGCGGTTAATACTGCATTTGCAAATGTGTCAGATTCAAACAAAATTTTGCTTAGGCGCTCGTTACGAATAGGAATAAACGTTTCAGCAGAGGTTAAATCAACATTTACGCTAAACTGACCTTGCTCACTCAATTGCCCTGATAACTGAGTAAAATGGCTTGCCTCAGCAATGCTATTTTTTTTAATTGAGACAAAACTTAATTGGCTTTTATCGTTGAGTAACTGCCAGTTTGCCGATGCAACACCTGAAACTAGTAAACATGATAAAGATAAACCTGCTACAGCTAACGTTTTAAACATAATGCACTCCTAAAATAAAAGATTTATACCCGAAAAAATAATACTTTGAACAGTCAAATTGAAAATCACTAATACGCTGAGGTAAAACGAAAACGCACAGTAAACTGATGGTATCACTTGAAACGCTAAGTGCAATTAGAGAATAAATTTAACGCTTTGGAGTAAAGCTATAAAAAAACGGCCCATCAAATATATGATAGGCCGATATAGCAAACTGGGGAGAAGCTATCAATACGTTGCATCTTACGATGCATCATCAACAGGATGTCCTACAGGATGAGGACGGGCGGCACTTTACCAAAAGCAAGCGTAAAAATACAAGCATATTATCGATATTCGAAGCGAATTGACGAACCTCTAACGATTTAATACAAACTGCTGTTTAATTTAACTTTTTTTTAACCTGCAAGCTAAAAGAAAAGCGCCTATTGGCGCTTTTAAATAATTCTTTTTAACTGTTGTGTTTACCTAAGACAAGGCATCCTTGGCATACCAAATTAGTGCGCTTGTTCCCAGTTATCACCTTCGTCAGCTTCAACTATAAGTGGTACATCTAGCTGTGCCGCTTGTGACATCAGCTCACAAATTTGCTGAGTGTATTGCTCAGTGCACTCTGTTTTAATCTCAAATACCAATTCATCGTGTACCTGCATAAGTAGCTTAACCGTATTAGGCGCTTGCTGGTTAACCCATGCATGTACTGTTAACATGGCTTTTTTAATAATATCGGCAGCAGTGCCTTGCATAGGGGCATTAATTGCTGCGCGCTCAGCGCCTTTGCGACGTGCTCCATTGCGGGCATTTATTTCTGGTAAATGTAAACGGCGGCCAAAAATAGTTTCTACGTAACCATTTTCTGCTGCTTTTTCACGGGTCGTTTCCATGTATTCTAAAACACCTGGGAAACGCTCAAAATATTTATCAATATAATGCTGCGCTTCATGGCGTGGTACATCAAGTTGACGTGCCAGACCAAATGCCGACATGCCATAAATTAAGCCAAAGTTAACGGCTTTAGCTTTACGGCGCATATCAGATGTAACCTCTTCAAGCTCAACTCCAAATACCTCAGCAGCTGTAGCGCTATGCACATCTAAGCCATTTGCAAAGGCATTGAGCAACCCTTTATCTTGTGAAAGATGCGCCATAATACGCAGCTCTATTTGGCTGTAATCGGCCGCCACAATTTTATATCCATCAGCAGCAATAAAGGCTTCACGAATACGGCGCCCTTCTTCTGAACGAATAGGAATATTTTGTAGGTTAGGATCGCTTGAACTTAATCGACCCGTTGCTGTTACCGCTTGATGATAAGAAGTATGCACACGCTTGGTTTGCTCATTCACGATCAGTGGCAATTTATCTGTGTAAGTTGATTTAAGCTTAGATAAACCGCGATGCTCAATAATCACTTTAGGCAATGGGTAATCGTGTGCTAATTCTTGCAGTACTTCTTCTGCTGTAGAAGGCGCGCCTTTGGGTGTTTTTTTGATAACAGGCAATTCTAGCTTTTCAAATAACAGTACTTGTAATTGCTTTGGCGAGCTTAAGTTAAACGGTTCGCCTGCGATTTCAAACGCTTCTTTTTCAAGCTCAAGTAATCGTTCACCTAAGCGTTGGCTATGCGTGGCCAACATATTGCTGTCGATAGCAACACCGGTACGCTCAATGTCAGAAATAACGCTTACTAGTGGCATTTCTATATTTTCAAACACCGATTTAAGCTTTTCATCCGCTTCAAGTTTCGGCCATAGTACTTGGTGTAAACGCAAAGTAATATCGGCATCTTCTGCGGCATAAGGCGCCGCTTTTTCAAGTTCGATTTGATTGAACGTGAGCTGTTTTTTACCTTTACCAGCAATGTCTTCAAAGCTAATATTTTTGTGGCCTAAATATTTAAGTGCTAATGAGTCCATATCATGACGAGTACCTACGCTGTTAAAAACATAAGACTCCAACATAGTATCAAACTTAATACCATTTAATTCATAGCCAGCATTGGCAAGCACACTTTTATCATATTTTAAATTTTGACCAACTTTAGCTTTATTTTCGTCAGCTAATATTGGCCCAAGCTTTTGCATCACAAATTCAAGGCTTAGCTGTTCAGGCGCACCTGGGTAATCATGTGCAACCGGTAAGTAGGCGGCTTCCCCTGCTTTTACTGCGAAACTCATACCTACCAACTGCGCTTTCATATACTCTAAACTGGTTGTTTCAGTATCAAAAGCAAATAGCTCTGCTTCATTGAGCTGCTCTATCAATGTATTAAATTGGGCCTCAGTTAAAATCGTTTCATAGTGCGCATCTTCAACTTTTGGCAACTCATTCTCTTGGGTTGGGACCGCTAAATGTGTGTCAGCATCTTTTGGATTGTCTAGTAATTCAGCTAACCAGCGACGGAATTCACACTCACCGTATAAGGCAATTAATTCGTCTTTATTCGGTGTTTGCAATTTAAAAGTATCAAGATCAGATTCAACCTCCACATCACACTTAATAGTGGCAAGTTCATAGCTTAATGGTAAATGATCAATCGCTTTTGCAAGCTTTTCACCTATTTTACCTTTGATATCAGCAGCATTATCAATTACGCCCTGAAGCGATCCGTACTTTTGTAACCATTTAACTGCAGTTTTAGGCCCGCACCCTTCAACACCAGGAATATTATCTACTTTATCGCCCATTAAGGCTAAATAATCGATAATAAGATCAGGTCCAACACCAAACTTTTCAACCACAGTGTCGGGATCTGAAATACTGTCGGTCATGGTATTGATCAAAGTAACATGCTCATTAACCAACTGCGCCATATCTTTATCGCCAGTTGATACTAATACATGGCGTTGTTGCTCAGAAGCAATGCGCGCAAATGTACCAATCACGTCATCGGCTTCTACACCTTCAATACTAATTAATGGAAAGCCCATCGCTTTAATAATGCTATGTAGCGGCGCTATTTGGGTACGCAGATCATCAGGCATTGGCGGACGATTCGCTTTATACTCGCTGTACATGTCATTTCTAAAAGTTTTACCTTTGGCATCAAACACCACCACCATATGTGAGGGATCGTATTGTTTGATCAAACTTTTCAACATGTTTACCACGCCATAAATGGCGCCAGTGGCTTCACCTTTAGAATTAGTTAAATGAGGTGGAGAATGATAAGCACGAAACAAATATGAAGAGCCATCAACAAGAATAAGCGGGTTTTCGGGGATCTGAGCCATGGTAAAATTGGATCCTAAATACAAAAAAGTAATATAAGTATAAGCATGCCATAAGGCAGTAAATAAAACGACTGTGAATTAATGTGATTAAGGGCGCTACATTTTTAGCAACTTGTGGATAACTATGTAGATAACACCCACTAACCATCCATCCGAAACATAGTAAAATGCTTAGATTAGTTTGTAATTTATTGTTTTGTTTAAAAAAAGATAATTCGAGGTTCTTTTTTATTATTCTTCTATCAATGTGGAAAAGGCATTTAAACCGTTACTGGTGTTGTAACCCACTTTGATTATTTACGTCCATTTAAATAACTGGATGAGCATTCTAGCATAATGGATCAAAGATCATAGCGATCCTTTATAATTTTTTTTACCCTTACTAGTTATCAAATGGCATATAGCGCATAACAACTTACTTTGCGGCTAAAAAACCAGCAAATAAATTTTTAGATAGGCTGATTCGTCGTGTTAAACTTTATTAAAATGACTTCAATGGAGCAAAATAATATGAAAAATATAGCGGTAATTTTAGCAGGTTGTGGCGTATTTGATGGCAGTGAAATTAATGAAGTAGTGCTTACTTTATTACACATTGAAAAAAACAACGCGAAATATCAGTGTTTTGCGCCCGATATTACGCAGTACCATACTCTTAATCACATTACTGGTGAAGAAATGGCAGAGTCGCGTAATGTATTAGTAGAATCGGCTCGAATCACCCGTGGCAATATAAAGTCACTCGCTGAATTAGACATTACACAATTTGACGCTTTAATTATTCCTGGCGGCTTTGGTGTAGCTAAAAACTTATCTGACTTTGCTATTAATGGCACTAACGCGAAAGTAAATGACGAAGTACTGAGCGCTTGTAAAGCATTTGCAAAAGCAAATAAAGCCACCGGTTATATGTGTATTGCACCCGCTTTATTGCCATTCATTTATAATAAACCACAGCTCACTATTGGTAATGATAGCGACACGGCCGATGCTTTAACCACATTAGGCGCTGAGCATATTGAGTGTAAAGTGGATGATATTGTTATTGATAAAAATAATAAGCTGGTTACAACACCTGCTTATATGTTGGCACAATCAATTATGGATGCCGATGCAGGAATCGAAAAACTAGTACGTAACGTATTGGCTATGAGTTAGTCGTAAGGATTCTGATCGCATTTAGATGTCTAATGATCCCGTTTTATTTTGGTAATTTATTGAGTTAAGACAATCATTAGTCGTATTTATAAATAAAATCGACTCTGAGCATTTTATAAATCACTGAGTGGAGTTATAATTGGTCTAAATTCCGTCATTTAAAATCGTGATTGATCACGTTCAAATTGAAGTGGGCAAGGCAAAATGAAAAAACTATCAGCTGCAGCATTACTTGTGCTAGCAACCACCGCATACGCACAGCCATATGATAACTCTATGACTGAAGATGCAATTAAAAAACGTTTAGCGCCTATTGGTGCTGTTTACCTTGAAGGTGAGAAAGTAGCGGTTGCTGCACCAACAGGTCCTCGTTCAGGCGAGCAAGTATATCAAGCAGCCTGTTTTGCTTGTCACGGCACAGGTGCTTTAGGCGCTCCTAAATCAGCTGACGATTGGGCTCCTCGTATCGCTAAAGGAAAAGACACCTTATTAGATCATGCGATCAATGGCTTTAATGCCATGCCACCGCGTGGAACGTGTATGGATTGTTCTGATGATGAAATAAGCGCAGCAATCGATTTCATGACCGCTAACTAAAATTAGCCAAGTCAAAATGCTTTAAATAAAAGGTTTACGTTTTAGTAAGCCTTTTTTGTTTCTAATTCATGAGTTTTAGCTACATAATTAAGAAAAATATCTACTTGACGCAAAATGTTAAAAGTGGAACTATAATGATTAATAACTATACAAAAAATTATAACTGGTTAAACATCATTGGAAGATAAACTTATTGTACCTAATAGCGTAGTGCGCCAAAATAAACGACTAAAAGCACTATTAAAAAAGTACAAACATGCCTACCACCTCCACAATGCCCTGATACAATTATCAGAGCAAGCAAGTACTGTTGCCGAGCTAACCTTACTTTACCCTGCTATTCATGACATTTTACAAAAGTATGTTCCGAGTAAAAGCTTTTATGTGGTGCTGGTTGATCCCCAATCACAACAGTTAGAATTATCTTATTTTTCTGATGAAAAAGATGGCATTGCAGTACCACTTAATCGAGATAATAATTTTGAAGAAGGCGCAACGGGTTATGTCTTCAAGCAAGGGAAAACCACTTACTTTACCAAACAGCAAATGCATGATGCTGCCCAGAAAGGCTTATTTAAAGCATTGGGTACACCTGCAGAACACTGGGTAGGCGTTCCCGTTTATCAAGAAAGAAACATTATTGGTGTGTTAGCCGCGCAAAGTTACGACACAGAACAAGGTTACAGTTCTCAACAAATAAACCTGCTTGAGGCCATGTCACTCTATTTAGCCACCGCAATTGAACGGGTTAAAAAACGAGAGTTACTCGAATCAGAAGTAAAATTAAGAACCCGAGCATTAACGCAAAGTAATGACGCTTTAAATGTTGAAATACAACAGCGAAAAGGTGCCCTGCAACGCCAGCAAATATTATTCAAAATTTCAGAGCTGACAACCCAAGCCAAAAATTTAGATGATGCTTATTTTCAAATACACGAAATAATAAAAACCATTACTTACGCAAAAAACCTTTATATTGCCTTGTATGATAAAGAATCAGGTTGGATCAGTTTTCCCTACAGTGTTGATGAATTCCAAGGCAGCACTCAACCACGGCGCTTTGCAAAAGGCTACAGTGAACTGGTTATAAGCACCGAAGAAACACAAATAATTCATCCGAAAAGAGCACAAGAGTTATTAAATAGTGGCATTGTAGAGCGTGAAAAACCAATTGATGAATCCAAGAGAGCCACCAGCTGGCTAGGCGCTCCGCTAAAAACTTCGCAAGGCGTTATAGGGTTAATTGTTTGCCAAGCTTATAATAATGAACACCTTTTTACACATGATGATGCAGAGCTAATCACCTTTGTATCGCATCAAATTGCCACGGTATTACAAACAAAATTAGCTTCACAGGCACTAAAAAAGAGCCACCAAGAACTTGCCTCACGAGTTAATGAAAAAACTAAAGAATTGAGCCAAGCAAATTTACATTTGCAAATGCAAATTGATGAACGTAAAAAAATAGAACAACAACTTTATCACGATGCTCACCATGACTCACTAACAGGCTTACCAAATCGGAATTTATTTTTAACTCAACTAGAAAAAACCCTGCAATATTATCAACGCAATCCAAATGAGCACTTTGCTGTATTGTTTATTGACCTTGATAAGTTTAAAGATATCAATGATCAGCTCGGGCATCATGCCGGTGATGAGTTTTTAATTAGTGTTAGTAAATTATTCTCACAATGTATTCGTGAACATGACTTATTAGCGCGTTTAGGCGGAGATGAGTTTGTAGTATTACTGACCCACCTGACTGAGCCAAACCAGGCAGAAGATGTTGCCAATCGCATAATTAAAATTATGCAAAAGCCGTTTTGTACTAAAGGCGTGTGTGTACAAAGTGGCGCCAGTATTGGGATTACCTATTCAAAGCAAAGCTATAAACATACCGATGAAATCATTCGCGACGCCGATGCTGCTATGTATTATGCTAAAAATTCAGGTAAAAACCGCTTTGAGTTATTTCATCCACTGCTCACTGAGCCTATGTTGCAACATGAGTCACAAACATTGCATCACCTTGATGTATTGCCTATGACGTTTCGTAGCTCAGATATTATCACCTTGGATGAGCATTATCAGAGTGCATCGTTATTTGAGGCTTTTGGTGAACACCCAGTCCTTGGCTTTACCAGTTTTGATATTTTAAAGAAATTTGCGAATGATAAAGAACAACATACCAAAGTTGAACTACAACTCATCCAACAAGCTTATCAACAAGCACAAAATGCAGAAATAGCCGTTGCGCTATTGCCTTGCTCCAGTTTACTGTTAGAAGAGCATGAATTTTCTTTACTAAAAGCGACACTAAAACAACCGGTAAACAATGAACAGCTTTGCTTGTTGTTTGATGAGCAGGAGCTGCGTTATGCCAGCGCACAGCAATTAGAGAACTTAAAACAGCTTAAAAAACTCGGTCATTCGATTGGCTTAAACAATTTCGCAAAAGACAAATGCGAGCTTAATTTGGTGACTGAAGTAGAGTGTGATTATTTACTCCTTAGCTCCACCTTCAGTAAACGAGTATTACAACAAGAAAGCTACGATTTACAGTTGCAGGGGGTGTTGGCTATTACTAAGCTTAAACAGATAAAAGTGATAGCTAAAGGCCCATCAATATTAAACTTTAGAGCTCTTTTGGATAAACACGGCATAAACCTATTCGTTGCTAAACAGCACCCACTAACCAGCGCTATACCAGCTACACTTAAAAACTCAGAATTAAAATAGCGCTAAACACACCTTATTGTGGCTTTTTCAGCATTGCTCTTAAATTTGCAACCCGAGCTTGGCCTTTTTCCATACGTTCAGCTTGGGTGTTAGGCGCTTTTTTGTTTTCAAAGGCTAAGTCATCTTGCGGTAACTCTTGCACAAATCGACTGAGCTCTGTTTGTGATGTTTCACCAAACTGACGGCGGATTTTAGCATAGGTTAAAGTCAGCTCTTGTTGCGCGCGGGTAATACCTACATAGGCAAGGCGGCGCTCTTCATCCACATTATCTTCATCAATGCTTACTTGGTGTGGCAACAATCCTTCTTCCATACCGACCATAAATACATAGGGGTACTCGAGTCCTTTTGAGGCATGCAAAGTTAATAATTGCACGGCATCAGCTTCATCTTCTTCTTCGTTTCGCTCTAGCATGTCCCGAAGGGTCAATTTACTAACTACTTCAGCCAGTGTCATTGGCGGATTATCGGCATCGCCTGTTAACATGTCTGTTATCCAGCGATACAGCTCGGACACATTTTTCATCCGCATTTCAGCGGCTTTGGCACTAGGCGATGATTCATACAAGTAAGCTTCGTAATTAATATTACGCACTAAATCCTTCACCGCCTCCAGTGTATCACTGCGCACTGCGTTATCTGAAAGCTCAACCACCCACCGGGCAAACCCAGCTAGTGCATTTAAACCACGTCCTTTTAGTCTGTATCCTAAGTCGTTATCAAAGCAGGTCGCAAATAAGCTTTGGTGTTTTTCATTAGCTAAGGTGCCAAGCTTTTCAAGCGTGACTGTACCAATTTCACGACGTGGGGTATTCACAATTCTTAAAAAAGCATTGTCATCATCTTGATTCACTAAAAGACGTAAGTAAGCCATGATATCTTTAATTTCAGAACGTGAAAAAAACGACATTCCACCACTAATTTTATACGGGATTCGGTTACTCATTAACGACTTTTCAAAGCCCCGCGCTTGGTGGTTACCCCGGTACAAAATAGCGTAATCTTTATAGCTGGTGCGTTTCATAAATTTATGAGAAATAATCTCTGCGACCACACGTTCTGATTCATGTTCTTCATCGCGACAGCCAATGACTTTAATTTGCTCACCATAGCCCAACTCACTAAAGAGCTTTTTTTCAAACTCATGGGGGTTATTTGCAATTAAGATATTGGCCGCTTTAAGAATGCGCCCAGCACTACGATAGTTCTGTTCTAGTTTTATTAATCGAAGCCCAGGGTAATCTTTACTTAATAACACCAAGTTTTGTGGACGAGCACCACGCCAAGAGTAAATTGACTGATCGTCATCTCCCACCACAGTAAAGCGTGCTCGTTCGCCTACCAGCAATTTCACTAATTGATATTGGCTGGTATTGGTATCTTGATATTCATCCACCAGTAAATAACGAAAACGCTGCTGCCATCGCTCACGTGATGTGGCATTACTACTTAAAAGCAGCGTGGGGATCATAATTAAATCATCAAAATCCAGCGCGTTATACGCTCTTAATTGATTTTGGTAACGCGCATACAACTGAGCAAACAATGCCTTTTGCGGCTCTCTGGCTTCGCGAATAGCTTGCTCTGGTAAAATAAGCTCATTCTTCCAACTACCAATTTGCATTTTTAGCAGGTTCAGTAAGTCTTTGTCTTTTTTAAGCTCGTCTTCGGTTAAATCACCGAGTAATTGATTCGTATCTTGGTCGTCAAACAACGAAAAACCGGGTTTAAAACCCAGTGTTTTTAACTCTTTTTTAATGATTTCAAGCCCAAGCGTATGAAAGGTAGACACCCATAAACCTTTAGACTCTTGTTTGCCTAAGGTTTGCAAAACCCGCTCGCGCATTTCTTTAGCCGCTTTATTGGTAAAGGTAACCGCCGCAATATTACGCGCTTGATACTCACATTTTTGTACTAAGTAAGCAATTTTGTTGGTGATAACTCGCGTTTTACCCGAGCCTGCGCCGGCTAATACTAAGCAAGGACCACTAATGTACTTTACCGCTTCATCTTGTTTAGGATTGAGTTTCATAACGACCAGCTGATTGCAAAAAGACGGGCAATTTTAACGTAATCACTACAATACGCCTAGCCAATAAGGTAATATTAGTTATTATCATTTTAGGCAACAGGCAAGGGACGACTATGATTAACCCAGCAAAACTTGAAGAAATTGCGAAACAGATCACTAATAACATGCCACAAGGTGTAAAAAACCTGGCTGACACACTTGAAGGTAAAACTAAGCAAGTGTTACAAAATAAGCTTGCCGAAATGGACTTTGTAAGCCGTGAAGAGTTTGATATTCAAAGCCAAGTGCTGATCCGCACACGTGAAAAGCTAACTGAATTAGAAGCAAAAGTGGCAATACTTGAACAGCAATTATCGGCAAAAACAGACGCTGAATAATAAATATAACGCCATAGACGAACCTGCTTTATGGCGCTAATCACTCAGTTATTCAAATAGCTCGTCCAGCACATAATAACCCGTTGCTTGTTGCTGCTCTATGCTTACCCTCAGCAATTTATTAGCTACTTGCTCACCGGTAATGGGTCTATACCGTTTGAGGATACCAAAACGCGTTAGCAGTGGAAGTACCACCTCACCTAGCTTTTCTGCAATTCTAAGCTCTGAACGCTCGCCGACTAATAAAGACGGTTGCAATATACTCAAGCGTGCAAAGCCAAGCTGCTTCACCTGCTGCTCAAGCTCTCCTTTTATTTTTAAATAACGGCTCATACTATGCGCATTTGCGCCACTTGACGATACCAAACAATAATGCGGAACAGCGTTATTGGCCGCCATTTGCGCACAAATAAATTGGTATTCAAAATCAACTTTACGTTGTGCAGCCACACTGCCCGCTTGCTTTAATGTGGTCCCTAAGCAAGAAAAGAATACGTCACCTTTGAACAATTCAACATAATGCGTCAAATTTTCAAAATCAATAACATGGCTAATTAATTTAGAGTGGGAAAAGTCTAATTGGCGGCGCGATAAACTCACTACCTTTGAATAGCAAGAAGATGCTAACAGCTGTTGTAATAACTGACTGCCAACTAAGCCGGTACTGCCGATTATTAGCGCCGTTTTGGCCATATTAAAGGTGACTGTCCGCAGATTTATTTAGTACATGGTGTACTGCTTTTTTATAGCTTTCACACTCTTCTTCAGCACAACTAACTACCGATTCTAAGTCATGCAAATGACCATTTTCTAAGCCATATACCCAACCATGCACCGTGAGTTCCTGGCCTCTTAACCATGCATCTTGAACAATGCTAGTGCGAGATACGTTACGCACTTGCTCAATCACATTAAGCTCTATTAAACGATCAAGACGTTGTTTTTCTGGCAGAGCATTAAGTTGCTCTAGGTGTTTTTCTTTTACATCACCAACGTGGCGGAGCCAGTTATCAATAAAGCCAAAGCGGTCCTCGTTTAGTACCGCTTGCACACCACCACAACCGTAGTGGCCAACAACCATAATATGTTTTACTTTTAATACTTCGACCGCGTACTGCATAACCGATAAACAATTATGATCGGTATGTACAACCACGTTGGCAACATTACGGTGCACAAATAACTCACCCGGTAATAAATCAACAATTTGATTAGCTGGCACCCGTGAATCAGAGCAACCTATCCATAAGTATTCTGGGTTTTGTTGCATCGATAAAATTTTGAAAAATTCAGGGTTCGCTTCGCTCGTTCTAGATGCCCAGCGTTTATTATTTTCTAGTAAGTTATTTAAATTTCTCATTACATCTCTTTTAGGTTGAGGGCGTTTTTAAACTGGCTAAAATTAAAATATTACGGGGTGTTAATTGCTTCTCACAAAATGTATTAACACTGACGTCATAGCCTTGCTGCTGCAAATATAAAGCACGATCGAGCACAAGCCAAACTTCTATTGCTCTTCTAAACACATGTCGAACCAGTTCAACTCGCTCTGTTACTTTTTTTCGCGCCTGCCCAATCAATAAAAACTTATTGTAATCAATATCTTTTGGCAGTTTTAAGGCTTTTTTGTCTGCCGCCCAGTTACAAAATGCTGCAAACGAATCTGAAAATATCGCTTTATTCACTGAAGGGACGCTGACATACCCTAACTCACCAGTAAGTGACTTTCTTAAGGCATCAAATCCGAGTCGCCACTCCACTTCTGTTTTTCGCACTTTGCCTACTCGCGAAGGAGCTGTAACAGTTTCTTGCAGGGCGAGCTTTAAATCTCTGTGAGTTAAGTTTAATCGACTTTGCTGAGCATGCTCGCTCATCGCTTGGTAATTATTATCAGTAAATAAATGATAACAACAAGGTGAAAAGCTAATTTGTGGTACTTTTGCTGCACTGGCTTGATGCATAAAAGTTTGGTGTAACGCACCGCAGGCATGCAAAGCGACGGCATGAGTGTGTGGGCTAAAAAAATCCTGAATGCTATCCTTAAGTACATCGGCTTGGCTAAATTGTATTGCAAGTCCCTGCTGCTGTGCACTTTTTTTCCCTTGTTCACACAAGTGAAATTGTAGCTCAACGCTGTGTACACTCTGCGCACCATTAAAAGCTAACATTCGCCCTAAATGGCCTTTACCTGCACACCACTCTAATACAGGCTGATTACTAGTGGGCAATGCGCCAACAAAATCTTGTAGCTGAGTAAACTTTCGACCTTTAATACCATTACTGATCCAAAATGGGTACTCCTTCCGAGTGTTGGTAATGGCAGGTAATGAAACTAATCGGCTAAGTTGCTCAACAGCGGGAATATAGGATGAAAAAAACTGATAGAGCTGCTCTTGATCAGAGTCTAATTCAGCAACCGCCTGATCGGATAAAGCGCTCAAAGGAGCATGTAATTCAGGCCAAGGTAAAGCGTCAAAATCAAATGCAGTACACTGCCAATACAAGCGAGTATTCATTAGCAAAGAGTTGAGGGCAGAAAATTGCTCAGTTAAGGTCATAACAGCTTAGGATATAAAAAAGACGCTTAATTATACCAGCACAATAGCACCTAATTAAGCGGTTATTTTTTTAACCTCGCAGAGCAAGGGAATTGCTTAACCTTATACCCGCTTTTGTTTAGCCGATTTAAGTATTAAACGTAAATACAGAGGGATAGAAATAATGCTTATTATAATAGCCGCAATTAGCATCCAAGAAAGCTGCAGTGTTTCTTGCTTTTTATATTTATAAATAAAATCAGCTTTTACTTCATCAAACTTTGTTTGATCAATCTCATATAAGTCAGCAATTAAACGCCATTTAGCCATCGACATATTACCCACAGTAGTACTCGGTGGAGCAATATAGTCTTTAAGTACCTCAGCCTCATAGGCCAGTTGATGAAAACTGCGATCAGGCGCATAAAACTGTTGGGTTATGGCAATGGCTTCATCCATATTCATTACCGCGTAGCGCCACCCTTTTAAACTTGCTTGATAAAACTTTTCTACCGTGTCGGGGTGATACTTAACCATACTATCGCTGGTAAATAAAATATCCGCGTATACATCCATCCCATAACGTTGCGGACATATAAGTCTATGAGCAACCCCTTGCTGATCCATATGATAAGGTAGGTCGGTAACATACACTTCTATGGCATCTAATTTATTTTCCATCCATGCTTGTTGTAATTCATCGCCTTTGTAAACAGCCAGTTTTTCGGTATCAATACCACTGCGCTTAAGCATAGTTAGTAACTCAGAATTACTCTCTTTGCTGACTTCACTTACACACTTGTTAATAAAATCACGAGCATGAAAAATATCTGAAGTTTCTTTTACCATCCAACAGTAAGGAGAAAACTGTAATATGGCAGCCATGGCTACAAAGGGTTCACCGGCAATACGGCGTTCTAATATACCTGAATGTGCTACACCAAATTGCGCCTCTCCTCGCTCTACCGCACCAAAACTATTTGGCCGTTTTGGATCGGCAGGAACTATATTGACGTCTAAACCGGCCTCATTATAAAAGCCTTTTTGTTTGGCCATATAATAGCCAGCAAATTGAAATTGGTGCGTCCACTTTAATTGTAACGTCACTGATTCCTGCGCCATTAACTGGCTACAAAAAAAGCAGGTGCTAATTATTATTCCTTTAAGTAGCAAAGCAGGCTTCCATAAACATGATAATTAATTATAACTATATGTAAAACAGCTAATAAAGCAAGCATCGGGATAAGATGCTTGCTTAGGATAGAGTTAGGCTAGAGCGATTTTTTCAAGCTTTTCTGCTTGAGGTTGGGTAGTTAAAAACTGAGTAAAACAGGGGTTATCGGTTTCGTCTTGGACACTGTAACCTAGCCGATTTAAGTGCTCATTAAACATCTCATATTGGCTTGGTTCAATAGCAAAGCCTGCTAATACATTCCCCATTGACCCGCCATGATTGCGGTAGTGAAATAAAGTGATATTCCAGTTACTACCCAGCGTATCTAAAAAGCGCGCCAATGCGCCTGGGTACTCTGGAAACTCAAACCTTAGTAAGCGTTCATGTAACTGCTCTGGCGCTTTACCGCCAACCATATAGCGTACATGCAGCTTTGCTAATTCGTTATCTGACAAATCGCAAAAGGTATATTTGTTATCTGTTAGACTTTGTTTAAGCTCTTCAAGTTCTGCTAACCCTTGACGTAGCGCAATACCAACAAAAATTTGCGCCTCGCCAGGCCCCGCATAACGATAGTTAAACTCAGTAATGGCACGCCCACCTAAAGATGTACAAAACTGCTTAAAACTACCGCGCTTTTCATCAATGGTCACGGCTAATAAAGCTTCGTTTTTCTCACCCAGCGCAGTGCGCTCAGCCACATAACGTAAGCGATCAAAGTTTAAATTAGCACCAGACAAAATAGCGGCTAAATTTAACCCCTTTAAACCCGACTGCTGAGACCATTTTTTAAGCCCTGCAGTTGCAAGCGCTCCTGAAGGCTCAGCTATAGCACGGGTTGATACAAAAATATCTTGCATGGCTGCACATATTTCATCGTCTGATACGGTAACTACTTCATCACAAAACTTTTGTGCCAGTCTGAATGTTTCGCTACCAATTATTTTAACGGCAACACCATCGGCAAAACTGCCAACGCGATCGAGCTCTACCGGCTCGCCTGCTACTAAAGCAGCTTTTAAGCAGGCGCTTTCATTCGCCTCAACCCCTATCACTTTGATATCGGGGCGCAGCGACTTAATATATACCGCCATACCTGCCAGCAAGCCGCCGCCGCCAACAGGAATAAATACCACATCTAAATCGTTGAGCTGTTGCATTAATTCACGGGCAACCGTACCTTGACCAACAATCACATCAGGGTCATCAAATGGCGGTACAAATACGCCGTTTCGCTGCTCAGTTAATTCCAGCGCATACGCTTTTGCGGCATCAAATTGATGGCCATGCAATACAACTTCACCACCCAATGCCCTTACCGCATTAACCTTTATTTCAGGTGTGGTCACGGGCATCACAATGGTGGCTTTGTGCCCTAAGTGTGAGGCACTTAGTGCCACACCCTGGGCATGGTTACCTGCGGATGCAGTGATCACAACCGAGCCTTTAGGCAGCTTATTTAATTTATTAAAAGCACCGCGTAATTTAAACGAGTACACGGGTTGCTGGTCTTCACGTTTTAACCAAACATGATTACCTAATCGTGCACTCAATTCGGCCATTTCACTTACCTCAGTCACCTTGGCTAAAGGCTCCATATTGGCTTGGATAA
Source organism: Pseudoalteromonas sp. 11L1 (assembly GCF_055397545.1). The sequence continues at coordinate 462,889 of NZ_AP041141.1, forward strand.
TCGCGCGAAAATAATCGAGTTCTTGAGAAACCATACCTAGCTAAGCTCCTCCAGTTTGGCTAAATCGCGAACTGCGCCTTTATCGGCACTAGTTGCAAGTAGCGCATACGCTTTAAGCGCAGATGATACATAACGATCACGATTAAGCGGTTTATACGCTTGTTTACCACGAGCCAGTTGTTTTTGCTTGCGAGCTTCAAGCTCTTCATCGCTTAGCGCCAGCGTTATTTCTCGAGTGGCAATATCGATGATAATTTTATCGCCGTTTTCAACATAAGCAATTGCGCCACCGCTGGCAGCTTCCGGCGATACGTGGCCAATCGATAGACCCGACGTGCCACCTGAAAAACGCCCATCAGTAATTAATGCACATTGCTCTGCCAAACCTTTTGATTTTAAATAGCTAGTTGGGTATAGCATTTCTTGCATACCAGGGCCGCCTTTAGGCCCTTCATAGCGAATAACCACCACGTCGCCGGCTTTTACTTCGCCATTTAAAATCCCTTCTACAGAGTCATCTTGTGATTCGTATACCACAGCAGTACCTTCAAAGTGCAGCATTTCATCAACAACACCCGCACTTTTAACGATACAGCCATCTATTGCTAAATTACCTGAAAGTACGGCAAGACCGCCATCTTGACGAAATGCATGTTCTACACTGCGAATACAACCGTTTTCACGGTCGTTATCACCCTCATCCCAACGACAATCTTGGCTCATTGCTTTAGTGGTACGAATACCTGCAGGGCCAGCACGATAAAACTTTTGCGCAGCTTCGTTATTCGGATCGGTTGCATCCCACTTTTTAACCAGTTCACCCATTGTCATACCAGCAACATGGTTAACCGATAAATCAACTAACCCTGCCTTTCCAAGCTCGCGAACTATCGCCATCATGCCACCAGCACGGTGTACGTCTTCAATGTGGTATTGCGCTGTAGCTGGAGCAACTTTACATAAAAACGGGGTTTTACGTGAAAGTTCATCAATGTGTGACATATCAAAATCAACGCCGGCTTCTTGTGCCGCTGCGAGTAAATGCAATACCGTATTTGATGAACCGCCCATAGCAATATCAACCACCATAGAGTTCATAAATGCGGTTTTATTAGCGATAGCACGAGGCAGTACGTCTTGGTTATCTTTTTGATAGTACTCACGGCATAAATCAACGATACGTGCACCCGCTTCAACATATAGTTGTTTGCGGTCTTTATGGGTCGCAAGCGTGGTCCCGTTACCAGGCAGCGCAAGGCCAATTGCTTCTAATAAACAGTTCATAGAATTGGCGGTAAACATCCCTGAACACGACCCACAGGTAGGGCATGCAGATCGCTCAACTTGCTCCGAGTCGGCATCACTTACCGATTCATCAGCGCCTTTAACCATAGCATCAACCAAATCGAGCTTAATATCGATATTCGCTAATTTGGTTTTACCTGCTTCCATTGGGCCGCCCGATACAAAAATAACGGGTATATTTAAACGCAGCGCCGCTAACATCATTCCAGGGGTGATTTTGTCGCAGTTAGAAATACAAATCATCGCATCGGCACAATGGCCGTTCACCATATACTCTACTGAGTCGGCAATTAAATCGCGCGATGGCAGTGAATAAAGCATACCGCCGTGACCCATGGCAATACCGTCATCGATAGCAATGGTATTAAATTCTTTTGGTACACCACCGGCCTGAGTAATGGTTTCAGCCATCAGTTCACTAAGCTGATTAAGATGCACATGCCCCGGTACAAATTGCGTAAATGAGTTCACAACAGCAATAATTGGCTTACCAAAGTCGGTATCAGTCATGCCTGTTGCACGCCATAATGCTCTTGCGCCTGCGCGTTTACGCCCTTCAGTGGTAGTTGCACTTCTTAATTTAGCCATAGTTACCTCAGTGTTTGCCGCAATTAATGCGGGCATTCCTCATTCTAAAAATTGATGAATAACCAAATAATCAGTTACTCGTAAAATTCGTTAAATTTATTTTATACAGCCTGTTGCTGTAAGCTTTGTAGCGTTACATGTTTCACATCAACCAATTTATTTAACTGGCTGGTAAGCAAGTAAATTGGCTTATCGCTATCAACCGTCATCGCCATATTATATTGACCATCGTCCATATTGAGCTGTAAGTGAGTTAAATCAAAACCACGATGACGCACCACACGTAAAAAGCGCTCGATTGCGACACTTTGGCTTTTTAAGGCAATAGTTAAACTGTGTTTCATTGTGCTTTCTCCGTCATCATTTCATCGTTAGCAGCCCCAGGTGGAACAAGTGGCCATACGTTTTCTTTATCATCGATACAAGCATGAACAATATAAGGTCCATCGCTATTTAATAAAGCAGTGATTGCATCATCCACTTGGTTGGCATGGGTAATTGTTTGCCCAGGAATGCCAAACACAGCAGCAAGTTGTACAAAGTCAGGGTTGTCTGACAGGTTAGTTTCGCTGTAACGCCCTTCAAAAAATAGTTCTTGCCATTGGCGCACCATGCCCAAGCGCTGGTTATCAAGTATCAGTATTTTTACTGGTAAATTATTACGACGTATAGTGGCAAGCTCTTGAATATTCATCATGATTGAACCATCACCTGAAACGGTGATCACAAAGTCATCTTTACGCGCGATTTGTGCACCTATGGCGGCAGGTAAACCAAACCCCATAGTGCCTGCACCACCACTGCTTAAGTGGTTACAAGGGTGGCTAAACTTCATGTGCTGGGCGACCCACATTTGATGCTGGCCTACATCACAACACACCACACTAGTGCTTGGCATACGCTGGCTAAGTTGATTAAGTAAGTAAGGAGCAAATACTTTTTCACCAGGGTAGTCGTAGCGCCACGCGTGTTTGACCTTCATTTTTTTACTATGATCGCACCACGCTTTTGGTGTAACCACGCACTCAAGCGCAGGAAGTGACGTTTTTAAATCAGCAATTAATGACGCTTTTGCGGGTTTGCGTTTTCCTACCTCGGCTGCATCTATGTCTAAATGAATCACGTTTGCTTTTGCAGCAAACTTAGCTAAATTGCCGGTTACACGGTCATCAAAGCGTGCGCCAATACACACTAATACATCACATTCTTGCACCGCTAAATTAGCTGCTTGACCGCCATGCATACCTAGCATGCCTAAATCATATTCGTAATCAGGTAATACACTGCCCAATGCTTTAAGGGTTGAAACCGCTGGCATTTGCGTTTTATTTAAAAATTGCATTAACTGCGCTTGCGCATCAGCGGCATGGACCCCGCCACCAACATAGGCAACAGGCTGTTTGGCTTCACTGAGTAGTTGGTTAGCAATAGCGACTTGATTTAGATCTAGTTGAGGCAAATATTCATCTACCGCTAACCAAGGTTTAAAAGGTACTTGCGCCATTTGAATGTCTTTGGGGATATCAACCAAAACAGGGCCTGGTCGACCGCTTTGTGCTAAATGCATCGCCTCTTGTAATATTTCGGCTAAATCTTCTGCTCGCTCAACCATATAACTGTGTTTTGTGCATGAAAGCGACATACCCAACACGTCTATTTCTTGAAAGGCGTCAGAACCAATAGCCGCTGTCGGTACTTGTCCGGTGATGGCAAGTAAAGGCACTGAGTCCATCATAGCATCAGCCAATGCGGTAATTAAGTTAGTAGCCCCCGGACCTGATGTTGCTAAACATACACCTAAGCGGCCAGTACTGCGTGCATAGCCCACAGCAGCAAATCCTGCACCTTGTTCATGGCGAGTGAGGTAATGTTTTACAGGCGCACCATACAAGGCATCGTAAATGGGCATAATAGCACCACCTGGGTAGCCAAATACTTCATCTACACCGTGCTTGGCAAGTAAATCAATTGTTAGTTCTGCGCCTGTCATTAGTAAATCCTCATTCCTGTGTGACAACCCGTTAAAATTTAATCTTAAAACTAAAAAGCCCCCCGGACGGTTAAGTGCGGAGGGCTTTTCAATGCTTAGTTTTTTAAAGCACTACGAAGCCCTCGCGGGAATAATCACCACGATAATAATCAGGACTAGGTTAAGTGCATTGTTAAGCATAAAATTTAATACCATTTAATTTCTGTAATTACGAAACTCTTGTTTCGCTGTCTTTTTATATTAGTACCGCGCTCAGGGCGCTAAGTCAACATCAAATTCAATCCAAAATAATTATAAAAACACGCAGGCCTAGGTTTTAAAATTCAAACAACCTAAACAAAGTGAATTTTTTATCCCTTCATTTCAACTCAGGAAATTCACTATTCTTATAACGGTGAATTATGGTTTGATTAATTTTTAGCAAACCGCTGTATTTTATAGCTCACAAAATAAAATAAATTGACTTCTTAAGTGTTTCTTAAGTGTGACGACCTAGCATAACAACGTTCACTAAAAAGAGATGTATTATGAATTCAATTTTCAAACTCAGTAAGCAATCGCAAGCAAACACCAAAAAGCGCTTTTACTTTAACTGCAGCGCTAATGCATTTGTTATTTTAATGGCATGCTATTATGGCTTAATCATTAATATTCCATTTATGCATGGTGCGTTTAGCGCTATTACTTCGCTGCACACATTTTCGTGGTTATTTCTATTCTCTGTACCGCTACTACTTGTGTGTTTATTAGTTATATTTTTTTCTTTGGTGTCTGTTCGAGGGCTATTAAAACCCATCAACTACTTACTACTCGTGCTCTCAAGTGCCGCACTTTACGGCTCATTAAACTATGGAGTGGTATTTGATTACTCAATGATACAAAACGCAGCAGAGACGGACTCTAGTGAAGCGTTAAGCTATTTAAACTTGCAACTTGTTGGCTTTTTACTGCTTTTTGGCGCATTACCTGCCTTTGTTTTGAGCCGTATAAACGTAAACTGTGCCCGCCCACACAAAGAAATACTCAGTCGTATTAAACTGTTACTAGCATGCGGTGCTTTGATTGCTTTAGTGGTAGTAAACTTTTACGCCGATTACGCGGCAACAGGTCGAAATAACCGTATATTGAAAAAAGAAATCATTCCATTTCAATACCTTTCTAGTGGCTATAAGTATGCACGTGATCAGTTGCTTTACAGCGATATTAAATTTAAAAATATTGATACCACACCAACTTTAGCATCGCCAAGTACAACACGAGTTACTGTCATAGTAGTAGGTGAAACCGCACGAGCTGAAAATTTTTCCTACCAAGGCTATGAGCGTAATACCAACCAATACACACAAAAACATAATGTCACTTATTTCGATAATGTATCGTCGTGTGGCACGGCCACAGCAGTGTCAGTTCCGTGTATGTTCTCACTGCAAACTCATGCCAATTTTTCTCGTTTAGACAGTGATAATCAGCAAAACGTGATTGATTTGATACAACAAGCAGGCGCAGATGTCTTATGGGTTGATAATAACAGTGGCTGTAAAAACGTCTGCTCGCGCGTACCTACCATTAATATTGATACCAAAGCATCTGAACTATGTGATGGTAAATACTGTTTTGATGAAGCGTTGCTAGCCCCACTAAAGCACAAGCTTGCTAACTTGAGTCAGGCTAATACGCTTATAGTGCTGCATATGATGGGTTCACATGGCCCTACTTACTTTAAGCGCTACCCTGAAAAATTTAAACAGTTTAGCCCAACCTGCGACCGCAGCGATATTCAGAACTGTAGCGCAGAAGAACTGGTTAACACCTACGACAATACAATTGCTTATAGTGATTTTATCAACGCTCAAGTTATTGAACAGTTAAAGGCACTACCAGCCAATATTGATAAGCAATTACTGTATGTGTCGGACCATGGCGAGTCGCTCGGTGAAAATGGCGCGTACTTACATGGCTTTCCCTATGCATTTGCACCAACAACTCAAACCCATGTGCCTCTTTACATCTGGGCTGATGAGCATAATCAGCGCATTACAGCCAAGTGTCTCAACAATTTAAATAGCACTTTAGCGCAATCACACGATGCTATTTTTCATACCCTTTTAAACTTAACCGGTGTTGTGAGTAAAACCTACCAAACCTCTGAAGATTTACTCGCGTCATGTCAAACGATTAACCATAGCGAAACTAAAATATGAAAAATAAAACCGTTATAAAACGCCAAGGCCTAATGCGCCTAATTTTTACCTTAAGCCATACATTTAATGGCCTAAAATGGATGAGTCGATTTGAGGCTGCTTTTCAGCAAGAGTTGGTTTTATTTAGTTTGATAGGCGTATTTGCCTGCTTGCAAGAAATTACTTTAAGTAGCAAATTAATATTGATTGCCAGCTTATTGTTTGTGTTATTTGCTGAGTTGGTCAATACCGCAGTCGAAGTGGTGGTTGATCGCATCGGTAGCGAATATCATGAACTATCAGGCCTAGCTAAAGACATCGCTTCTGCCAGTGTCTTTATCGCCATGCTCATCACCGTTCTGCTTTGGTGGTCTGTTTTATGGGCTTAATTAGCCAAGGTAAAAAAAGCATTAGTGCTGCTGTAGGTCATGGTGGTGTTTTTTCTCAGTCTATGAAGCTTTTCACGAATCGCCTTGAGTTCATAACAAAATGAACGCGTTTTGACTAATTTTGGCAACATGGCCTACAGCAATAATTGGTATCAATAGCGCTTTTTAATCTGGCATTTTTACGTTACCTATAAAGTAAACTAAGTTAGTATTTATAAAACAACTTTAACTTGGTTAGGATTCTTTATGAAAGTGTCATTGCGTATCAGTCATATATTGATGGCGTTCGTTTATTTAGCATTTAGTGTCAATGGCTATGCAGCTCCAGCTCTATTCAAAATAGAAAAACAAGGCGCTAGTTCGTATTTATTTGGCACCGTGCATGTAGGTGATGCCAGCATGAAAGGGCTACCACAAAAAGTGACTAACGCACTAGGTAACAGCAAGCAAGTGGTTGTTGAAGTGGATATTAGTAAGCTATCACCTTTACAAATGCAGCAACGCTCTATGCCGTTTATGCTACTAGCAAATGGCCGCACTTTACAGAGCGAGCTGTCGGCAGAAAATTATCAACTCCTGAAAGACTACTTTGCAAAAAAGTCGATTGATATTGCCATGTTCAACAGCTTTAAACCTTGGGCTGTCATGTTAACCATGATGCAAATTGAGTTTCAAAACGCAGGATATTCAGATAAAAATGGCATTGATAAGCAAATATTAGATTATGCCCAACAGCATAATATTAAAATTGCGGAGCTTGAAACCATAGAGCAGCAGCTACAAATGTTTAATGGTTTAGAGTCATTAAGCAACGCTATGATGGCAGAAACCTTTGAACAACTCAGTGATATTAATACCTACTTTATTTCTCTAGTAAATGCATGGAAACAGGGCGATATGAAAACCCTAACCAGCTACTACCACACCAGTTTTGATAACAGCCAATACGGCCAACAAAGCGAACAAGTGATGCTAATCGAGCGTAATAATAATTGGGTCACTCAGCTCACCCCAAAACTTGAACAAGGCAATATTTTTATAGCTGTAGGTGCTCTGCATTTAGTTGAGCAACATGGCTTAATTAAACAACTGCGTGACCAAGGATTCACGGTGACTCAGTTATAAACAAGCTTATATAATCGACTCATTATGAGCCGCCTGCTGCTCATAATGAGTTGGTTTAAAGTCTTCCATTTTTAGGGTGTGTTCAACCCCTTTAATGGCATCTGCTGCATGATGGTTTACATAAATAACAGTACTCGTTTTTGCCGCACACACCTTTTCTATAAGCAGTAAAACGCGTTGACGATTTGCCTCATCAAGCCCTAAACATGGCTCATCTAAAATAACTAAGGCGGGGTGTTTAACCATTGCGCGTACAATAAGTAATAAGCGCTGATCGCCATACGATAGTTGAGTAAAAGCGCAATTAGCTTTATCGCTAAGGCCAATTAGTGCCAACCACTGTTTCGCTAAACGCATTTGTAGCTCACTGGCTTGTTGATATAAACCAATACTATCGAAAAACCCAGAGATAACAGTATTGAGCGCCGAAATACTCACTCTATACTGTAAATGCAAGGTATTAGAGATATAACCAATATGCTGTTTTATATCCCAAATGCTCTCTCCTGTGCCACGCTTAAAACCAAACACCTCAATCTCATTGTTATAACACTGAGGGTTATCACCGGTGATTAAATTTAATAAACAGGTTTTTCCTGAGCCATTCTTGCCGGTAAGTTGCCAATGTTGGTGTTGCTTAATCGTCCAGTTTAAGTTTTCAAAAATAGTCTGTTCACCATAACGTACATGCGCATCAGTAAGCTTAACGAGTGGCGCGTTTGCATTTGAAATAAAAGTAGGCTCGGGTGAATCTGGAATAGTTATAGGTGTATGTTCTAAATGCAGTAACTTAAACAAATCGGCTCGTTTTGCTGCGCACGGTTTTGCTAAGCTATGTTGTAAAAGACCCTTGCTCACATAAGCAAAGTGATCAACAAACGCAGGAATTTCATCAACACGGTTTAGTACAAACACAAAGCAAGTGTGCGTACTCAGTTGCTTTAATAGGCGGTTTAACTGCCTAGTCGATTCAGTGTCTAAGCCATCAAATGGTTCATCAAGCACAACTAAATCACAATTAGCAGACAGTGCTTTAATCAATAATAATTTACGTGTTTCACCGGTCGATAAATCAGTAAAATTACGATTAAGTAAGGCATCAAAATTAAGAGCCGTAATTAGCTGTTGGCATAAATCGCTATTTATTTCAGGCGCAGAAAAGAGTATGTCGGTTACTTTTTGTGGTTTATCACTTTTGCGATTAGCGCTTAATAACTGCTTTTGTAAATCACTTGAAACTAACTGTAGATTATTAAAAGTACTATGGCGTTGCCCACTTTGTTGCTTGGCTTCACCAATAAGCGTAGCCCCAAGCGCAGATTTACCGGCGCCATTGCCGCCAAGCAATACCCAGTGCTCCCCCTGCTTTACTTGCCAAGTTAAATCCTTAATATAATAGCGATTACTGCCACCGGTGGATAAATAACCATTAAATTGCTGAAGTAAAATTGAGCGCACACTAGATCCCAAAATAAGGCTTAAAAATTCAAATTAACGTACAAAATAACAATTAGGCAAGTGAGATTTAATCAACCTCTGTTAGAAGAGCATCGTTTAGTGCCGCTATTATACTTTGCTGATCTATAGGTTTATGAATATGACTTATTGCTCCACAAGCTTTAGCGCGAGCTATATCACTATCAGAAGTGTTTGCGGTAACCACAATAATGGGTCGTGTTTTGTCTTTTTCATGTAGCAGCTTTGTGGCTTCAAAGCCATCCATAACCGGCATATTTAAATCCATAAATATAACATCATAGCTATTTTCAGCCGCCATTTCACAAGCGACTTTGCCATTTTCAGCCGATTCAACCTGTATGCTCAAAGAACTTAATAACTTTGTTAGTACCAACATGTTGAGCGGGTTATCTTCAACCACTAAACACTTAAGATCATCAGGCAAGCGCGTTGGCTTAGTTTCGCTTGTGTCCATCTCTAATGGTAGGCTTAAAAATACAATGGCGCCTTGTGGATGATTATTCTCAAAACGAATGTCGCCATTAAGCGCATTAACAATATATTGCACGCGGGTAAGCCCTGTTCTGAGGCCTTGAAAATGGTTACTTTGTTGATTGTTATCTAATTCGAGCTGACCAACCGGGTGGCTAAAGCCACAGCCACTGTCTTTTATGCTTAACTCTAACTGATGGTTATTGAGCGTAGCAATGACGGTGACCTCTCCTTGCTCAGTAAACTTTAATGCGTTATTAAGTAGTTCAGAAACAATTTGTTGTAGCCGTGCGTGATCTACAATCACCGCGCAGTCTAAGTTCGGTGCTAACTCGGTAATTAACTTTAACCCTTTCTCAGTACAGCCATATTCATACACAGCCAGTATTTTGTTTAAAGTTGTTAGTAGGTTGTCTGAGGTTGGCTTTAATGACCAACGGTTTAAACTAAGCGCCTGTAAATCTTGAAGTTCATCTAACATCGCTAGCAGCCTAACAGAACAATACTGAGCTTGACGCTGAATTTGTTGTTGCGAGCTGGGAATGCTTAATTCATTTATAGAACTAATTAATCCCTGTAACGGAGTTCTAAACTCATGGCTGGCGCGTGCAATAAAATGTTCTTTATTCTGACTGACTTGCTCGGCAAATTCTTTTTGTTGTTGATACTCAAGCAGGGTCTGTAAAACTTGCCTCTCCATTGGCATAAACACAAACCTTAACTCTATAAGCAATAACGCTAGAGTCAAAAACCAACACAACAGCTCAATATTGGCAACCCAATTAACCTTTGTCACCGCTTGCTGCTCAAATAAGCTCACCGCGGTGTCTAATTTTTTTAATAATGCTTCAATCTCGCCCACAGAAAACACCGCGGGATTCGCTTGTTCTTGTTGGGTCAGTAATTTTTTTGCTTGTTTTATAAAACTAGATACCTCGGTATCTAAGCTGCCTGGGGCGGCATAATATAAATCAACTAAAGCAGCATTTAAATAAATCGCCTCACCTTGCTCATTTTTAGTGAGTAAAAAAGTATGTCCTTGTTCGAATAGCCCAAGTGAGTAAGCTAACGATTTCAGATGCTGTTCGTTGTTAGCTGTTTGATTAATTAGCGCATTACTATGCCACGCTATTTTTTGTGACAGCATGCGTTGCTTACCTGCTATATTGATAATTTTCGCATCGTATTTTTGCACAGAAAAGACGTATTGCATGAGTAATGCGGATACGCTGATCAGCAAGGCAATAGCAATTAATGCCCACCGATAACGTTTGCGAATACTCTTTACAATATTAAACATAAACCAAGCTGCTTTTTATTTTCAATTTAGTCTAACTGTAGCAAGTTAATTAGTTAATTCACTAATTATTAGATATAAAAAAGCCCAACTAAAAAGCTGGGCTACTTACAATATCATTAACGATTTTCTAAGCGGTTATAATCAAACATACCAAATTCAACCCCTCGATACTGGCGGGCAACGTGATGTAATATATCGCTGTATTGCCAAAACTGAGGGTGCGTTCGACGAATCGCAAACTTAGACTTTAAAGCCCGATAATCCGCCTCTACTTGCATAAGCGGTAGCTGCTCTGCAAATGCAGCAACTTGTTGCGGGTTATTTAAATACCAAATTGCTGATGGGTAATCACCAATAAAACCTGGCACAATTGTCACGGTATCTTCTTCATAAGCACGCTGGCCGTCTTCGTTTAATAAGCTCGAAATATTATAATGCGCGTTATGATGAATAATCGTATAAGCCTTGTGCTCATCTTGCTCTTTTACTAACACATACGATAGCTGCGGGAGTAAGTTAATTGCTTTAGCGGGCATGGTGTTAATTGCACTTAATGGTGCGGGTACTTTTTTATAGTCATAACGAGGGCTTAATACCGGCTCAAGCGTTTGTTTAATTAATCCATATAACTCTGATTGTGGCTTATCAGTTTGGTAACTAATACCGCTGGGCTGACTAAACTCACGGTTATTTTCGAAAAAGGTCGATAGACTTGGCGGTGATTTACGATACCAGCTTTGCTTAATAGCTTCGCGTTGTGACTCTGGTAATAACGCAAGAAAGTTTTGCTCACCTTCCAAGCGTAAAAAATCCATATATAAACGTGTTATCAATTGATGGCCAATATTGCCATACACATCAAAGCCTGCCACTAGTAAGTAGTGAATACGCTCAAACAATGCATAATCAAGTACCCACATCGTTTTAGGTTGCTGGCCAACAAGCCCTTTTACAACTGTTGCACTATCAAAATGGCGAAAAATTGTCAGCGCCGCATTTTGGTTATGCCCTTCCCCTTTCCACAGTAAATCAGTAGTTAAGTGCTCGCCATTTTTGAACATTTTATTAGCTAGCTCTACCTTGGCTTTTAAATAGCGTTTTTCGCGAACTGAGTATTTTACCCAGTTAGAAATAGGTAACGCATTACTCTCCTCGGCTGCTGGTAACTCTAATGCGTCTTCATGTTGCATTAGCATTTTACCAACCTCTGGAGTCGCCACTTTTTCAGGATCGGCAAATGCCACCCAAAAATGGTCATTAATCACGTTCAGTGCTATTTGACCACGGCAAACAGGTCCTTTAATGAAGCCCATAATAATTAACTCAGCTTCATCGAGCATAAATTGATACTTAGCATCAATAGGCAGTGCTTCAAAAGTTTTAAATGGGTTTGATGCAAGTGCTGGCTCATAGCTTGGTAAGCTAGATACAGTGTATTTTGGTGCGATGAACTGCTGATATAAGCGCGTTAACTTCTCATCCGTTAACTTAAGTGGCAAATGCGTTTTTGACAAAATAGTAGAACGGTCGTGAAGCAGTCGATAATAAACACGCTCAACATTTGGGTTATCATAAGGGCGACGAGCGCTAATTAACTTAATATCTTCCCCAGGAGGAGTGCTTGAACGCACCAACTTAAAAAAGTTTGGTGATTGCGCATCACTAAAATAGATGTGCGCTAAAAACCAATGTTCATAAATATAACGCGCTGATAACTGATACTTCAAACCATCTTGATTTAAAAATGCTTCCCAGTTTTTTACCTTTGCAAGCTCAGCAGCTGATGGCGGCTTGATATGCGCCATTTTCCCTCCTTTTTTAATCCAATTTTGTAGATGCTGAAATTCAGCAGCCGACACCCCTGGTAAGCCATAAGGCATACCCGCATGCGGTTGCTCATCCGCTAATTGGTCAAATTCACCCATGGTCGCACAACTTTGGTTGCGACTAAGCGAAAAATCAAAGCGTTCATCTAATACTTCATCTTCTGGCAAAGGTGAACTTTGCTTTAATACCAGCGTGTTAAATAACACACTACCGGCTAAATTGGCTTCTTCATTTTGTGCTCGCTCGTTTAATACCGGGCTAAACTCTTTTTCACGCCATTGCTCAGTGGTGGTTGCATCAAATAATAATCGGCTAGGCGTTGAGGCTAACAACCGAGTACCGTCGTACACCAGCTCTTTACTTAGCCCTCTATCTATTCCCTCAGGAGACGACAACTTCAACTGGCAAGGCGCATCATAACAACCATGGCAAACCACGCAGCGAGTATCTATTACAGGCTTTACATGCTGAAGAAATTCGGCGCCATCACCACTATTAGCGTCAACAATACGCGCTTGTGTTTTTTCGGGACCAAACAGTTCGTTATAATGAGCATTTCCTAGGTAGGCACAGCCACTTAAAATAATCAGTACAAATGTACTTATAATGATCTTTTTCATTACTCTGCCTCATCGCCCAAATCGAACGTAGGCATCATATCAACTTGAGGTGATACGAATGTCAGCTCATCAACTGTAGTCACTACAGCGCTTAATAGAGGGCCTTGGGTGAGCGTTAGTTGAGCGTCATGTTCGCTTTGCACTACACTTGAAAAGCTTGAATTGATGACATTCAATTCATAGTCCGTAATGCTTATGCCAATACTACTGTCAGCACTGGGATTTTGGCATAGCTGAGTCAGTAGCTCATCACTTAAAATAACTGAAATTTCCACGTCAGGCTGCGCTAAGTCACGGGTACTTAGTGTCTCATCTAGAATAAATAAAGGGAGGGTTAAATTGCTATCTTGTTCAAGTTCCATTGGACTCTCTTGCTGACTGGCGGTGTAATTACCGCCATTATAGCAAAAAAGCACATAATTACTGCGACTAAATAACCATACTAAAGCCTAAAATTAATCCTAAGCATTGCTAATTACTAAGCTTTAATATCATCCATTGCCGATTCAATCATAGAAAAAACAGCCCCTTGAGGATCGCAAATAACACTAAAACGCCCTACATCAGGGATATCTGTAGCAGGTACGCACACTTGCCCTCCAAGGATCGCCGCTTTTTTTACATAGCTATCGCAGTTATCCACGGCAAAGTAAATCATCCAATGGGGAGGCACGTCTTCTGGCCACTCATTATTCATTTGTAGCATGCCCGCTACAGGCTTACCTGCAACTAAGAACAAGGTGTAATCCATACCTTCCATAGGCTTTATTTCACTTTGCCAACCTAGTAATTCGCAGTAAAAGTGACGGCTCGCTTCGCTATCACGCGTTGCCATTTCGTGCCAATAAGGCGTGCCGAGCTCACAAGGGCGCTGACATCCTATATGCTCTTTACCTTGCCATAACGCCACTATGGCGCCGGTTGGGTCTTTAAGCATTAACATGCGCCCTGCATTCATAACATTGTGAGGGCCTGCTATAATTTGCGCGCCTAGCTTTTGCGCCTTAATTGCACATGTATCAACATCATCTACCGCAATATAGGTAAGCCAGTAGCTAGGTGTGGAATCGTCCACTTGCTCTTTAGGCATTTGGTACATGGCAGCAATATCGTCACCTTGCTTTTGAAGCATTGTGTAATATTCATCTTCGCCAATTGGCTGGTCGTCATTCCCCCATTCAAACAACGAGGTATAAAAAGCTTTTCCATCTTTCCAATTATGAGTACACAGTTCAGCCCAGCAAAATATACCTTGCGGATAATTATTTTTATTATTCATCGCCCATTTCCTGTTGTAAATTTAAGCTATTTTTAGCTTAGGCTAATAGTCTATAAGAGTCGATAGCTATTCAATGAATAGACATGTCTTTACTGAGTTTTAGCGTATAGTCATATTCCCTTCTATGAAAAAACAGCGCACAAATATTAAACTATAGATATTCAGAGGTTACTGAAGCGCGGGCTTCTACTCGGGGTTGATACTAACTCAGGCTACTTAGCTGACACTAGCACCGAACAGCTAAAAGCTGATAGCTAATCACTTTTCTTCAAGCATTAAAACAGTTGATTACTCAACGATAATTGCAACAAAGCACCGATGCCTAAGGTAAGAGAGCCACCTTCACATTACATAAATTACAGGCATTAAAAAACCCGAGGCTAAGCTCGGGTTTTTTTAATGCTTAACGCATTACAACAGTTGATTACTCAACGATAGTTGCAACAACACCAGCACCAACAGTACGGCCACCTTCACGGATAGCGAAACGAAGACCTTCGTCCATCGCGATTGGCGCGATTAGAGTTACTGTCATCTTAACGTTATCACCAGGCATTACCATTTCTACGCCTTCTGGTAACTGTACGTCACCTGTTACGTCAGTTGTACGGAAGTAGAACTGTGGACGGTAACCTTTGAAGAATGGAGTATGACGACCACCTTCATCTTTAGAAAGTACGTATACTTCTGAAGTGAATGTTGTGTGTGGGTTGATTGAACCAGGCTTAGCTAGTACTTGACCACGTTCAACGTCTTCACGCTTAGTACCACGTAGAAGTGCACCAATGTTCTCACCAGCACGACCTTCGTCAAGAAGCTTACGGAACATCTCAACACCAGTACAAGTAGACTTAGTAGTCTCTTTGATACCAACGATTTCAACTTCGTCATTCACGTTGATGATACCAGCTTCAACACGGCCAGTTACAACAGTACCACGACCTTGGATTGAGAAAACGTCTTCGATAGGCATGATGAATGGCTTATCGATGTCACGCTCTGGCTCTGGGATGTAAGAATCTAGTGCTTCTGCAAGCTCTACGATTTTAGCTTCCCATTGCTCTTCGCCTTCAAGTGCTTTAAGTGCAGAACCTTGAATTAGTGGTAAGTCATCACCTGGGAAGTCGTATTCAGAAAGAAGTTCACGAACTTCCATTTCTACTAGCTCAAGTAGCTCTTCATCATCAACCATGTCACATTTGTTCATGAACACAACGATGTAAGGAACGCCAACTTGGCGAGAAAGTAGGATGTGCTCACGAGTTTGTGGCATAGGACCATCAGTCGCAGCAACTACTAAGATAGCGCCGTCCATTTGAGCAGCACCAGTGATCATGTTTTTAACATAATCGGCGTGTCCAGGACAATCTACGTGTGCGTAGTGACGAGTAGGTGTATCGTACTCAACGTGTGAAGTTGAGATTGTGATACCACGCTCGCGCTCTTCTGGAGCGTTATCGATTGATGCGAAATCTTTAGCAACACCGCCGTATACTTTTGCAAGTACGTTAGTGATTGCTGCAGTTAGTGTAGTTTTACCGTGGTCAACGTGGCCGATTGTACCAACGTTTACGTGCGGTTTTACGCGTTCAAACTTTTCTTTTGCCATCTTAAAAAATTCCTAATAAAGAAATTAAAGCCTGACTCAGTATTGAGCCAGACAAGCTAAAATCATATAACAGCGCGAGCTGAAATTATTGTATCTGCAACCTGCTTAGAGGCTTCAGCGTACTTCAAAAACTCCATAGAGTATGAGGCACGGCCCTGTGTTGCAGATCGTAAAGCAGTCGCATAACCGAACATTTCAGATAGTGGTACCACAGCATTAATTTGCTTAAGGCCACCAAGTGCATCTTCCATGCCTTCGATCATGCCGCGACGACGGTTTAGGTCGCCAACTACATCACCCATGTTTGCTTCAGGAGTGAGTACTTCAACCTTCATTACTGGTTCTAAAAGTGCAGGGTTTGCATCTAGCGCACCTTGTCTCATAGCCAGTGAACCTGCTATTTTAAATGCCATTTCATTCGAATCTACATCATGGAATGAACCATCATATAAAGTCGCTTTAACACCAAGTAATGGGTAGCCTGCCAGTACACCTTGAGCCATTTGCTCTTGGATACCTTTGTCTACCGCAGGGATGTATTCTTTCGGCACTGAGCCACCTACGGTTTCGTTTACGAACTCGTAAATTGGGGCTTCATCATCCGAAATATCCATCGGTTCAAGTTTAAGCCAGACGTGACCATATTGACCACGACCACCTGATTGACGTACAAACTTTCCTTCAACTTCAACAGTTGAACGAATAGCTTCTCGGTATGCAACCTGCGGCTTACCAACGTTACATTCAACACTGAATTCACGTTTCATACGGTCGACAATGATATCAAGGTGAAGTTCACCCATGCCAGAGATAATAGTCTGGCCTGATTCTTCGTCAGTTTGTACGCGGAAAGATGGATCTTCTGCAGCTAGTTTTCCTAGCGCGATACCCATTTTATCCTGGTCAGCGATTGTGCGAGGCTCAACCGCAACAGAGATAACTGGTTCTGGGAACTCCATACGCTCAAGCGTAATAATAGAGTTCGGATCACACAGTGTTTCACCTGTTGTTACGTCTTTGAGACCAATAGCCGCCGCGATATCGCCTGCGTGGACTTCTTTGATCTCTTCACGTGAGTTTGAATGCATCTGAACGATACGACCAAGACGCTCACGCTTACTTTTTACTGGGTTATATACCGCGTCACCCTGTTTAACAGTACCAGAGTAAACACGGAAAAAGGTTAAAGTGCCAACAAACGGGTCTGTTGCAATCTTGAATGCAAGAGCAGCAAACGGCGCTTTATCATCAGCAGGACGCTCTTCCTCAGTACCATTTTCTAAGATACCTTGGATTTGTTTCACTTGTGTTGGTGATGGCATATATTCAACAACGCAATCAAGCACAGCTTGAACACCTTTGTTTTTAAATGCACTACCACACGTCATGGGAACAATTTCGTTCGCTAATGTGCGTTGACGCAAAGCATTTTTAATTTCTGCTTCGCTTAACTCTTCACCTTCTAAGTATTTATCCATTAGTTCTTCAGTAGCTTCAGCAGCGCTTTCAACTAAGTGAGAGCGCCATTCTTCGGCTAATTCCTGAAGTTCTGCCGGTATTGCCTCATAAGAGAAAGTCATACCCTGGTCTTTATCATTCCAGTTAATGGCTTTCATTTTAATAAGGTCAATAACACCTTTAAAGTCGTCTTCAGCGCCAATAGGCAGCTGGACTGGAACAGGCGTTGCTCCAAGACGAGATTTCACCTGGCTTACAACCGTTAAGAAGTCAGCGCCCGTGCGATCCATTTTATTTACGAAGATCATTCTCGGAACTTCGTACTTGTTCGCTTGACGCCAAACTGTCTCAGTTTGCGGCTGTACACCCGATGAAGCACAAAGAACAACTACCGCACCATCTAGTACACGTAAAGAACGCTCTACTTCGATAGTGAAATCTACGTGCCCTGGGGTATCAATAATATTGATGCGATGGTCGTCAAATTGAGCGTCCATCCCTTTCCAGAAACACGTTGTTGCAGCAGAAGTGATTGTGATACCACGCTCTTGTTCCTGCTCCATCCAATCCATAGTTGCAGCGCCATCATGCACTTCACCGATCTTATGAGAAAGACCTGTGTAGAACAGAACACGTTCTGTTGTGGTGGTTTTGCCTGCATCTACGTGAGCACAAATACCGATATTGCGGTAACGCTCAAGTGGAGTTGTACGTGCCATAAAATCCTCTTAAAGGTTAAGGACAGATTACCAACGGTAATGAGCGAATGCTTTATTCGCTTCAGCCATACGGTGAACGTCTTCACGTTTCTTAACCGCAGTGCCTTTGTTATCAGCAGCGTCAACGATTTCTTGAGCTAAACGTAAGCCCATAGATTTTTCGCCACGCTTACGTGCAGCGTCTACTAACCAACGCATACCTAATGCGTTGCGACGTACTGGACGTACTTCAACTGGTACTTGATAAGTTGAACCACCAACACGGCGAGATTTAACCTCTACCTGTGGACGGATGTTATCAAGTGCAGTTTCAAAGATTTCTAGGTGCGACTTGCCTGATTTCTCAGCAGCCACGTCTAGCGCACCATAAACGATTTTTTCAGCAGTAGATTTCTTGCCGTCTAACATTACGATGTTAACGAATTTTGCAAGAAGTTCCGATCCGAACTTAGGATCTGGAAGAATTTTACGTTGACCTATTACGCGTCTTCTAGGCATTTTGTATCTCCGGTTTATTCAGGTTTGTCCTTTTGGAACAATAACCCAAAACAATAATTAATAATATTTAGTGCTTGGCCTTACTAACGGAATACAATTAGCCTTTAGGGCGTTTTGCACCGTATTTAGAACGAGCTTGACGACGGTCGCTTACGCCTGCACAGTCAAGTGCACCACGTACAGTGTGGAAACGCACACCTGGTAAATCTTTAACACGACCACCACGGATTAGGATTACACTGTGCTCTTGAAGGTTATGACCTTCACCACCGATGTATGAAGTTACTTCGAAACCGTTAGTTAAACGTACACGAGCTACTTTACGTAACGCCGAGTTTGGTTTCTTAGGTGTAGTTGTATATACGCGAGTACATACACCACGCTTTTGCGGACACGCTTTAAGCGCAGCTGAGTTACTTTTAGTAACCTTGCTACGACGTGGCTTACGCACTAGCTGGTTAATAGTTGCCATTTAAATAGCTCCTGAAATTAAAATTACTACTGAAAAAAATAAAAAATCCGCCCTTGTTTTACGAGCATGTATTAAACGTGCAAGTAAATGGGTGGCGGAATTTTAATGAGCAAAGATTGACCTGTCAACCTAAACCGCTCGCAAGGCAGTAGATAACTACCTTGCTAAACTCTAATCTATTGATTAGATTCGGTTTATTGATTTCCAGATAAATCCGCGTTTAAGGCATCAGTCAGTGCTTGAGTCGCCTCTTCTGCACTTACCGTTTGCTCTTCAACAACGTCTTTTTGCTTACGACGAGCCATACGATCTTGATGATACGCAAAACCGGTACCGGCTGGGATCAATCGACCCACAATTACGTTTTCTTTCAGACCGCGTAACTCATCGCTCTTACCATTTACAGCGGCTTCTGTTAGGACACGAGTTGTCTCCTGGAACGAGGCTGCTGAGATGAAAGATTCTGTCGCTAGTGATGCTTTAGTGATACCCATTAACTGGATTTCAAACTTAGCTGGGATCTTACCTTGAGCTTCAAGGTCGCGGTTTGCGATATTAACGCGTGCCACTTCAATTTGCTCACCAGCTAAGAACTCAGTATCACCACCGTCTAGAATGATACATTTACGTAGCATTTGACGAATAATAGTTTCAATGTGCTTATCATTGATCTTAACGCCCTGCAAACGGTAAACCTCTTGCACTTCGTTAACAATGTAGTTAGCAACATGAGTCACACCACGTAGGCGTAAGATGTCATGCGGTGATTCTGGACCATCGGCGATAACTTCACCTTTAGACACTTGCTCACCTTCAAACACGTTAAGTTGACGCCACTTAGGGATCATTTCTTCGTAATGATCGCCTTCAGCTGGAGTAATAACTAAACGTTTCTTACCTTTAGTCTCTTTACCGAAGCTAATCGTACCGGTGATTTCAGCTAAGATAGCTGGATCTTTCGGCTTACGCGCTTCAAATAAGTCGGCTACGCGTGGTAGACCACCCGTGATATCACGAGTTTTCGAACCTTCTTGCGGAATACGTGCTAGTACGTCACCTGGGTTTGCAGTCGCGCCGTCTGTTACTTCAATCGTAGTGAATGAAGGAAGACGTGTTTCTTGCAAGCCACGCTCATCACTCTCAATGATAAGTTTCGGCTCTTTCGCATTCGCTTTAGCAAGATCTTTAACAACTACACGAGTTAAACCCGTTAGTTCGTCAGTCTGTGCTTCAGTATTTGAATCATCGATATCGCTGAACGATACTTTTGATTTATGCTCAAGAACGATTGGGTGACTATGCGGGTCCCAAGTAGCAACAATGTCGTTACCTTGAACTTCTGCATTGTCTTGCACTGTTAATACCGCACCGTAAGGTACTTTATAACGCTCTTTCTCACGACCATAGCTATCAATGATAGTGATTTCGGTAGAACGAGAGGTAATAACAATCTTACCGTCTGTATTTAATACATACTTAGCGTTGTGAAGTTTTAATGTACCGTTAGTTTTAACTTGTACATTATTTTCAGCAGACGCTCTTGATGCCGCACCACCGATGTGGAATGTACGCATCGTAAGCTGTGTACCCGGCTCACCGATTGATTGTGCCGCGATAACACCAACTGATTCACCCGCGTTGATGATATGACCACGTGCTAGGTCACGACCATAACACTTAGCACAAACACCAAAGTCGTTATCACAGGTGATTACTGAACGTACACGAACTTCATCAACTGAGTGCTCTTCTAAAAGGTCACACAGTTTTTCGTCAAGCATGATGTTACGTTCTACAAGTACTGTATTAGTACCAGGGATAACAACAGGCTCAGCAACAACACGACCTAGTACACGTTCGCGAAGTGCTTCTACAACGTCACCACCTTCAATAAGCGGTTTCATTGTTAAGCCATCTTCTGTGCCACAATCGTCTTCATTGATTACCAAATCTTGTGCAACGTCTACTAGACGACGCGTTAGGTAACCCGAGTTCGCTGTTTTCAGTGCTGTATCGGCAAGACCTTTACGCGCACCGTGCGTTGAGATGAAGTACTGAAGTACGTTTAGACCTTCACGGAAGTTAGCCGTGATTGGCGTCTCGATGATTGAACCATCTGGACGTGCCATTAGACCACGCATACCTGCTAGCTGACGGATCTGAGCGGCACTACCACGAGCACCTGAGTCGGCCATCATAAACACTGAGTTAAATGACGGTTGCTCTTCTTCTTCACCTTGCGCATTCACTACGGTGTCTTTTGACAAGTTAGCCATCATTTCACGTGATAAGTTCTCATTTACACGTGACCAAATATCGATAACTTTGTTGTACTTTTCACCAGCCGTTACAAGACCTGATTGGAATTGTTGGTTGATTTCAGTTACTTCAGCTTCTGCTGCTTCAATGATTGATGCTTTAACTGGTGGGATAACTAAGTCATCGATACCAATTGAAACACCTGACTTCATTGCGTAGTGGAAACCGGTGTACATAACTTGGTCAGCAAACACAACTGTGTCTTTTAAACCAAGACGACGGTAACACTCATTTAGTAAGCTAGAAATTTGCTTTTTACCTAGAGCTTGGTTGATTGACTCAAACGGCATACCTTTAGGTAAAATAAGAGACAGAATTGCACGACCCACTGTAGTATCAATGATTGTAATTGTATCTTCTACAACACCATCTTCATTAGCTACTGATTGGCTAATACGTACTTTCACTTTTGCGTGAAGGTCGGCATTACCACTACGGTATGCTTTTTCTGCTTCTTTAGGATCTTTAAATACGGTGCCTTCGCCTTTGGCGTTAATGCGGTCACGCGTCATGTAATAAAGACCTAATACAACGTCCTGTGAAGGAACGATGATTGGCTCACCATTAGCAGGCGATAAGATGTTGTTTGTAGACATCATTAACGCACGAGCTTCTAGCTGCGCTTCAATTGTTAGCGGTACGTGTACCGCCATTTGGTCACCATCGAAGTCGGCGTTGTAAGCCGCACATACTAATGGATGCAAATGAATCGCTTTACCTTCGATAAGCACAGGTTCAAACGCTTGGATACCCAAACGGTGAAGTGTTGGTGCACGGTTAAGTAATACTGGATGTTCACGAATTACTTCGTCTAGTACATCCCATACTTCCGCTACTTCACGCTCAACCATCTTTTTAGCTGCTTTGATTGTCGTAGCCATGCCGCGACGTTCTAATTTGCCATAGATGAATGGTTTGAAAAGCTCTAATGCCATCTTCTTAGGAAGACCACACTGATGAAGCTTAAGTGTAGGACCAACCGTGATTACAGAACGGCCAGAGTAATCTACACGCTTACCAAGTAAGTTCTGACGGAAACGACCTTGCTTACCTTTGATCATATCAGCAAGCGATTTAAGTGGACGTTTGTTAGAACCTGTAATTGCACGACCACGACGACCGTTATCAAGTAGCGCATCAACCGCTTCTTGTAACATACGTTTTTCGTTGCGTACGATAATATCTGGTGCAGCTAAATCTAGTAGACGCTTAAGACGGTTATTACGGTTAATAACACGACGGTAAAGGTCATTTAGATCAGATGTCGCAAAGCGGCCACCGTCTAGTGGTACTAATGGACGTAAGTCAGGTGGCAATACTGGAAGTACTGTCATGATCATCCACTCAGGGTTATTACCTGATTGGTGGAACGATTCCATTAACTTAAGACGTTTAGTGATCTTTTTACGCTTAGTTTCAGAGTTAATTGTTGGTAACTCTTCACGCATCTCTGCAATTAATTGAGCAAGATCGAGTTCACGAAGCAAGTCTAATACTGCTTCAGCACCCATCTTCGCTTCAAACTCATCGCCGTGCTCTTCAAGTGCATCTAGGTATTCTTCTTCACCTAATAGCTGACCACGCTCAAGCGTTGTCATACCAGGCTCAGTTACTACGAATGATTCGAAGTAAAGAACACGTTCAATATCACGAAGCGTCATATCAAGCATTAAGCCGATACGTGACGGTAATGATTTTAAAAACCATATATGCGCAACTGGACTTGCCAGTTCTATATGACCCATACGGTCACGACGCACTTTAGTGAGTGTTACTTCAACGCCACACTTTTCACAGATCACACCACGGTGTTTAAGGCGTTTATATTTACCACATAAACACTCATAATCTTTCACTGGGCCGAAAATACGGGCACAGAATAAGCCATCGCGCTCAGGCTTGAAAGTACGGTAGTTAATAGTCTCAGGTTTCTTTACTTCACCGTATGACCATGAACGAACCATGTCTGGTGAAGCAAGACCAATGCGAATTGCATCGAATTCTTCGGTCTTATTTTGTTGCTTCAGAAACTTAAGTAAGTCTTTCACCTTAGCTCTCCTGTCGGAGTTAATCTTGAGGACGGATGTTCTCGTCCCTACATTCTATTCAGCCATAACAGATGCTGCAGCGTTCACTGCAGCATCTAATTGGCTTAATTTTCTTCCAACTCGATGTTGATACCCAGTGAGCGGATTTCTTTCAACAATACGTTGAACGATTCTGGCATACCTGGTTCCATTTTATGGTTACCATCAACGATGTTTTTATACATCTTAGTACGACCGTTCACGTCATCCGATTTCACTGTTAGCATTTCTTGTAGAGTGTAAGCAGCACCGTAAGCTTCAAGTGCCCATACTTCCATCTCACCAAAACGCTGGCCACCGAACTGTGCTTTACCACCCAGCGGCTGCTGAGTAACAAGGCTGTAAGAACCAGTAGAACGCGCGTGCATCTTATCATCAACCAAGTGGTTAAGTTTAAGCATGTACATGTAACCTACAGTTACTTGACGTTCAAACTGATCGCCAGTACGGCCATCATAAAGTGTAACCTGACCACTTCTAGGGTAGCCGCCTAGCTCTAGCATGTCTTTGATTTCGTCTTCTTTCGCGCCATCAAATGCAGGAGTAGCAATCGGTAAACCACCTTTCAAGTTTTCAGCTAAACGACGAATTTCGTCATCAGAGAAACTAGCGATATCCACAACCTGACGAGATTCACCGATCTCATAAGCTTGTTTGATGAATTCACGTAGCTCATGAAGCTCGCGTTGCTCTTTCATCATTTCTTCTAAGCGCTCACCAATACCGCGTGCAGCTAGACCCATATGTGTTTCAAGGATCTGACCGATGTTCATTCGCGATGGTACACCTAGTGGATTTAGTACGATATCTACCGTACGACCTTTGTCATCGTATGGCATATCTTCTACTGGTACGATAGTCGAGATAACACCTTTGTTACCGTGACGACCCGCCATTTTATCACCCGGTTGGATACGACGTTTAACAGCTAAGTATACTTTAACAATTTTAAGTACACCTGGTGCTAAGTCATCACCTTGGGTAATTTTACGACGTTTGTTTTCAAACTTCTTATCGTATTCAGCTTTAAGCTCATCGTACTGTGCAGCTAGTTGCTCAAGTTCAGCTTGCTTGTCTTCTTCAGCAAGGCTTTGAGTTAGTAACTTTTCAGCATTCAGTGACGCTAAGTTGTCTTCATCGAAGCCAGCTGCCACAAGTAACTTGCGAGCACGCTCTAAAACACCAGCTTCTAGAATACGGAACTCTTCGTTGAAGTCTTTCTTCGCTTCGCGAAGCTGCATGTCTTCAACTTCTAACGCACGCTTATCTTTTTCAACACCATCACGGGTGAAAACTTGTACGTCGATTACAGTACCAGTTACAGAGTTAGGTACACGTAAAGAGCTGTCTTTAACGTCAGACGCTTTTTCACCGAAGATAGCACGTAGTAGCTTCTCTTCTGGTGTTAATTGCGTTTCGCCTTTCGGAGTCACTTTACCTACTAGGATATCGCCGCCTTTAACTTCAGCACCAATATATACAACGCCTGATTCATCAAGCTTGCCTAGTGCAGATTCACCCACGTTCGGGATATCTGCTGTGATCTCTTCTGAGCCTAATTTAGTATCACGGGCGATACACTGTAGTTCTTGAATGTGGATAGTCGTTAGACGATCTTCTTCAACTACGCGCTCTGATAGTAAGATTGAATCCTCGAAGTTGTAACCGTTCCATGGCATGAATGCCACGCGAAGGTTTTGACCAAGGGCTAAGTCACCTAAGTCAGTCGAAGGACCATCTGCTAACACATCGCCACGAGTAACCGGTTCACCAACCATACAAGTCGGCTTTTGGTTAATACATGTATTTTGGTTAGAACGTGTGTACTTGGTTAAGTTGTAGATGTCGATGCCCGCTTCACCAGGGATGCGCTCTTCTTCATGTACATTAACAACGATGCGACTTGCGTCGGCATACATTACTTCACCACCACGTTTAGCAACAATCGTTACACCAGAATCTTTTGCTAGTGTTAACTCAATACCTGTACCTACTAACGGTTTGTCCGCTTTCAATGTTGGTACTGCTTGACGTTGCATGTTTGAACCCATCAATGCACGGTTAGCATCATCGTGTTCTAGGAACGGGATAAGTGCTGCCGCTACAGAGATCACCTGTTGTGGTGATACATCCATATATTGCTGGTCCATACGACCCATAAA
Organism: Pseudoalteromonas sp. 11L1; assembly: GCF_055397545.1. Next base: position 488,766 of record NZ_AP041141.1, read on the forward strand.
GGTTGATTCACCTTTGTGACGACATGGAATAAGTTCATCTACAAACTCATTGGTTTCAGTTAAGTTTGAGTTCGCCTGGGCGATAACAAACTGACCTTCTTCAATGGCTGATAGGTAATCAACTTCATCAGTTACTACACCGTCTACCACTTTGCGGTAAGGTGTTTCTAAGAAACCGTAGTCATTGGTACGTGCATACGTAGACAATGAGTTAATTAGACCGATGTTTGGACCCTCAGGAGTCTCGATTGGACATACGCGACCGTAGTGAGTTACGTGAACGTCACGTACTTCAAAGCCAGCGCGTTCACGAGTTAGACCACCCGGGCCTAATGCAGAAATACGACGCTTATGCGTTACTTCTGATAGCGGGTTATTTTGGTCCATAAACTGTGATAACTGAGACGAGCCGAAGAACTCTTTAACCGCTGCCGAAATAGGCTTAGCGTTAATAAGATCTTGTGGCATTACCGCATCAAGGTCACCTAAGCTTAAACGCTCACGTACAGCACGTTCTACACGTACTAAACCTACACGGAATTGATTCTCAGCCATTTCGCCAACACTACGTATACGACGGTTGCCTAAGTGGTCTATATCATCAACATCGCCAACACCGTTACGAATAGCAATCAATACTTTCATAACCGCTACGATGTCTTCTTTGCTTAATGTGCCAGGGCCTGTGTCTGAATCGTAACCAACACGGCTATTGAACTTCATACGACCTACTGTTGATAAGTCATAGCGTTCTTCTGAGAAGAATAAGTTCTCAAATAAGGCTTCAGCCGCGTCTTTCGTCGGTGGCTCGCCTGGGCGCATCATGCGATAAATTTCTACTAGTGCTTCTAAACGGTTGCTTGACGAGTCAATATTCAACGTATTTGACATGTAAGCGCCGCTGTCCACTTCATTGATGTATAGTGTATCAATGGTCGTGTGACCGGCTTTAACCAATTCAGCCATCATTTCAAGCGTTAGCTCGTCATTTGCAGTAGCAATGATTTCACCTGTTGACTCATCAACATAGTTCTTCGCTAATACACGGCCAATGATGTACTCATGTGGTACTTCTAATTGCTTAATGCCTTTTTTCTCGATGCTCTTGATGTGGCGAGCCGTAACACGACGACCGCTTTCAACAAGGACTTCACCGTCTTCGCTCTTGATATCAAAAGCGGCAGTTTCACCACGTAAACGTGAAGGCACAAGTTCCATAAGAACCTTACCGTCAGCGATTTCAAACGCAGTTGTATCGAAGAAGATATCTAGGATTTCTTCACTCGTGTACTCAAGTGCACGTAAGATGATAGACGCCGGTAATTTACGACGACGGTCAATACGGACATATAAGTTATCTTTTGCATCAAATTCGAAGTCTAACCATGAACCACGGTAAGGAATTACACGTGCGTTATAAAGCACTTTACCTGACGAGTGAGTTTTACCGCGGTCGTTATCAAAGAATACACCAGGGCTACGGTGTAGCTGAGAAACGATAACACGCTCTGTACCATTGATTACAAAAGTACCGGTATCGGTCATGAGCGGAATTTCGCCCATGTAAACTTCTTGCTCTTTAATGTCTTTAACTGTGCCTGGAGCTTCTTTGTCCATTACTACAAGACGCAGTTTCACGCGAAGTGGAGCAGAATAAGTCACACCGCGAATTTGACATTCTTTTACATCGAATACTGGCTCACCAATACGATAACTTACGTATTGAAGCTCAGAATTTCCCGAGTAGCTTTTAATTGGGAACACAGAACGGAAGGCAGCTTCCAAACCATGATCGCCATCAGCGTCCGGGACTAAGAATTTTTTAAACGATTCTAACTGCGTCGACAGTAAGAAAGGTATATCCAAAACTTGTGGACGTTTACCAAAATCCTTACGGATACGTTTCTTTTCAGAATAAGAGTAAGCCATGGGGTTCCTCAGCTTGCTGATCTTTGACCCGACCTGTTCTTGTAAGAACAGACTTAACTGGCATCTATGCCAAGATGTACAACATTAACTGTTGTTCCAACTTAATCCCACTTCAACACTAGCAAACTATAAAGCGTTGAAATTAAAGAATAAATCAGATTTTATTTGCGATATAAGAATAGTCGCTCTATAGCGCAAAAAGGCCGGTGATTAAATAATCACCAGCCCTTGCCTGATTTCTCAGGCAGCGAACCTAGCAAAAGCTAGATTACTTAACCTCAACTTCAGCACCAGCTTCTGTAAGGTCTTTAGCAAGAGCTTCAGCTTCTTCCTTAGAGATACCTTCTTTAACTGGAGTTGGAGCAGCTTCAACTAGAGCTTTAGCTTCTTTTAAGCCAAGACCAGTTGCGCCACGTACAGCTTTGATTGCCGCAACTTTATTAGCGCCAGCGCCAGTAAGGATTACGTCAAATTCTGTTTTCTCTTCAGCAGCTTCAGCAGCAGGACCTGCTACCATAGCAGCTGCAGCAGTTACGCCGAATTTTTCTTCCATTGCTTCAACTAGAGCAACAACGTCCATTACTGACATTTCAGCAATTGCGTCAAGGATTTGGTCTTTAGTTACAGACATTACAAATTTCCTAATAATTAACGGACTCTAAGGTCCAAATAAATTTACACCGAAAGGGATTAAACAGCTTAAAATTAAGCAGCTTGCTCTTCTTTCTGTACACGTACTGCTTCAATTGTTTTACACAATTTACCAGCAGACGCTTCTTTCATAGCGCTCATTAAGCGTGCAACAGCTTCGTCGTATGTAGGTAGAGTTGCAAGCATAGCTGCATCTACTACATTACCTTCAAAAGCGGCCGTTTTAAGCTCAAATTTCTCATTCTTTTTCGCGAAGTCTGAAAAGATACGCGCAGCAGCACCTGGGTGCTCTGATGAGAAAGCGATTAAGCTTGGACCAACAAATGAATCAGATAGGCATTCAAAGTCTGTTCCTTCAAGAGCACGTTTAGCTAGAGTGTTACGGACAACTTTCATCCAAACACCCGCTTCGCGAGCTTCTTTACGAAGGGCAGTGATTGCACCAACTGTTACACCACGAGAATCTGCAACTACTGCAGATAGAGCACCAGTGGCTGCTTCGTTGACTTCAGCAACAATTGCCTTTTTGCCTTGAAGATTTAAAGCCATGGGTGTTACTCCTGGTTTAATGGGTTACCGTACATCGGCTTCCCTGTTTTACTCTTCCCCATCAATAAAGATGGAGATGCTTTTTACGGCGAGAGCCAGAAGATTAGGAAAAATCTATCTGGGGATTCACACCGTCTACGTAGGTAATATTAAGGCCGAAGCCGCCTACGGTCTTGGACGGAAGCCCAATTTATCGCGTTGCCCGAAGGCGCTTCGAAATTATGGACTTCAACCCGAATTCTTTACTTTGCGATTAACTAAATTAATCAGCAAAATGGCGCAAAATTATAGTACAAATTTCACGCCATGTAAACACTCAATTAAGCAACAACTGTGCTTAAAGTGCCTTGGTCAACAGAAACACCTGCGCCCATTGTTGTAGAGATAGTTACTTTCTTCAAGTAAACACCTTTAGCTTGAGAAGGTTTAGCCTTCTTAAGCGCAACAATTAGAGCTTCAAGGTTTTGTTGTAACTGCTCAGCAGTGAAATCAACCTTACCAATAGTAGTATGGATGATACCATTTTTGTCATTGCGGTAACGCACTTGACCTGCTTTCGCATTTTTAACTGCTTCTGCAACGTTAGGTGTTACAGTACCAGTTTTAGGGTTTGGCATTAGACCACGTGGGCCTAAGATTTGACCTAGTTGACCAACAACACGCATAGCGTCTGGTGATGCAACAACAACGTCAAAATTCATCTCGCCTTTCTTAACTAGGTCAGCAAGATCTTCCATGCCTACTAATTCAGCACCGGCTTCTTTTGCAGCTTCTGCATTAGCGCCTTGAGTGAATACAGCAACACGAACGTCACGACCAGTACCGTTAGGTAGTACAGTAGCACCACGAACGTTTTGATCAGATTTACGAGCATCGATACCAAGGTTAACAGCAACGTCAACACTTTCTACGAATTTAGCTGTCGCTAATTCTTTTAAAAGAGCAACTGCTTCGTTAATTTCGTAATCTTTAGTTACTTCCACTTTTTCGCGGATAGTACGCATACGTTTAGTTAATTTAGCCATTATCTTAGTCCTCTACGTTCAAGCCCATCGCACGCGCAGAACCTGCGATAGTGCGAACCGCAGCTTCTAAATCAGAAGCTGTAAGGTCTGGTTTCTTTGTCTCAACGATTTCTTCAAGTTGAGCACGAGTTACTGTGCCTACTTTTTCAGTGTTAGGACGGCCTGAACCAGATTTGATACCTGCAGCTTTCTTAAGTAAGTAAGCAGCCGGTGGCGTTTTCATGTCGAACGTAAATGAACGGTCGCCGTAAACAGAGATCACTACAGGAACTGGAGCGCCTTTTTCGATAGATTCTGTACGTGCGTTGAACGCTTTACAGAATTCCATGATGTTTACACCGTGTTGACCTAGTGCTGGACCTACTGGAGGACTAGGGTTAGCCATACCAGCAGCAACTTGTAGCTTGATTAGAGCTTCAACTTTCTTAGCCATTATAAATACCTCATTAGGTGGGTCTTAGCCTTGTGCGCGCGAGGACGCGTACTCTAGCGGCTTCCCAGTTTAAAAATTGGTTTCTCACTTTTTAGTAAACAGTTAAACAAACGTTTTCCCTGAATACAAAAAGGCCGCTGATTATAAGTTAATCAGCGGCCTTTTTCAAGCTTCGTGCCAAAAATTTAAAAGTTTTTAACGCGACACTTTAAATCAATTACTTATCTTGTTCAACTTGACCAAATTCAAGTTCAACTGGCGTAGAACGACCAAAAATAAGTACCGACACTTTAACGCGGCTCTTTTCGTAGTCAACTTCTTCAACCACACCACTAAAGTCTGCAAATGGACCATCAGTAACACGAACCACTTCACCCGGCTCAAATAATGTTGCTGGTTTAGGCGCTTCTGCGTTCTCTTGTAGACGGTTAAGAATACGATCAGCTTCTTTGGTGCTAATAGGTGCTGGACGGTCTGATGTGCCACCAATAAAGCCCATAACACGTTCAGTGCTATTTACTAAGTGCCAGCTTGCATCATTCATATCCATTTGTACTAGTACGTAACCTGGGAAGAATTTACGCTCAGATTTACGCTTTTGACCAGCACGCATCTCTACGACTTCTTCAGTAGGAACTAATACTTCACCAAAGCTATCTTCTAGACCTTTGATTTTAATATGCTCTAATAATGTTTGAGCAACACGCTTCTCATAACCTGAGAAAGCCTGTACTACGTACCAACGTAGTTTCTTTTCGTTATTCTCATCCGACATGGGATCAGATCTCCAATCCAGTTAAAAAGCCTACAGCGCGGAATAAAATGCCATCTAATCCCCAAAGGATTAATGCCATAATCACTGTTGCAACCATTACAATTAATGTCGTGTGCGTTGTTTCTTGACGCGTAGGCCAAACTACCTTGCGTACTTCGATACGCGCTTCTTTTGCAAAAGCAAGGAATGTACGTCCCTTGAAAGTTTGCGAAGCAATAGCTAAACCCGCAGCTATCGCAACCACAACGCCAATAGCACGTAGTAATACAGACTGATCTGCAAACATATGGTTACCAACGACTGCGCCTGCAAGTAGCGCAATTGCTACTAACCACTTTACTGACTCCATCCCACTCGATGGTGTTTCTATATTCGTGCTCATAATATTATTACCTTAACTACAGACACAACAACCCTGCACGTCGACAGGGTTAATCCATTAAAATCTAAACTTAAAAACAAGCTTACTTAAACCGATTTTTAGTTCTAGACTTTACTCACTTTGTAAAAAATTGGCAGGGGCGGAGAGATTCGAACTCCCAACCGTCGGTTTTGGAGACCGCTGTTCTACCAATTGGAACTACGCCCCTGCAAAGTGGATGCCTATTATACTTACGCAATTCATTAACACAAGAGTAAAAAGATACCCATAACTTAAAATCTCACTGACGGCTGTAAAAATCAAACTTAACATTATTAAAAAAGCAGTTTATGATTGTTTCAATTTTAGGAATACTGTTCGCACAAGGAAGCCCGTGCCTTTACTTCAAACCCTATTCAAAACCCTCATTTTAAGTATTTTTTGCTTGTTTCATAGCATGCTTATTGCCCGCCCTATTCACTTAGATACATATTCGAGTGAGCAAGGATTATCGCAAAACTCGATTACATGCAGCATTACTGATGAGCAAGGGTTTCATTGGTTTGCCACACAAGGCGGTCTTAATCGCTTTGATGGTTATGAGTTTAAACGCTTCAAGTCTCACCCTACTGAGGCTAGTATTTCAGGAAATTGGGTCACCGATTGTCTTACTGGCGGCCCTCATGCTATCTGGTTTTCTACAGCCAGTAATGGTTTAAACTTACTTGATACTCAAACCGGTCAATTTAAGGTTTTTAATACGCAAACTGAGTTGGCGATTACTGATAACCGTATATGGTCACTGGCGTCAGATAACCTAAATAATATTTGGTTAGGCCATGAACATGGAAAGTTAACACGATTAAATATAGTCAATAATGAAGTTGAGTCATTTAGCTATAATAGCCCCGAGCAAGCTAATACCGTAATACAAGATATCGTAATAGATGCTCAACAGAATATCTGGTTAGCGACCAACGAGGGATTAATTAAATTTAACCCAGAGCTAAAAACGTTTAAACACATAGCAAAGAGCCATAAGAATTTATGGCGGTTACACTTAAATACACAAGGGCAGCTATTACTAGCAAGCAAACAAGGCCTTAGCTTATTTATTCCAACAACAGAGGTTTTTGCGGAGTTTGCTCAATTTACAGATGTATGGATCACCGATATATTAATTGACGACACCGATACCATGTGGCTGACAAGTTATGGAAAAGGTTTATTTTATAAAACAGAGCAAAGTACATCTAAAAATAACTTTGAGCACATACCGCACAATAAACAGCAACTAAATGGGCTTGCTAATGATTACCTTTTGTCAGTCTATCAAGATCAGTTCGGTATCATTTGGATTGGTACTGATGGCTATGGCTTGCAACGTTATGATAAAAAGCAAAATCAATTTTCGCATCAACAGCATTTGAGCGATGATGAGACTACCATTAGTCATAATTTTGTTCGCGCTCTACTTAAAGATTCACAAGGTCAGTTATGGGTTGGTACGCGTGATGGCTTAAACAAACAAACCGACACTGGCTTTAAGCGCTATAAAGTTAACTCAAAATTGCAAAGCGGCCTTACTAATAATAATGTATTTAGCCTGCATGAAGATAACCAACAGCGACTTTGGATTGGTACCTATGGCGGTGGGTTACTGCAATACAATCCAGCTGAAGATAATTTTATTGCCTATACAACGCAAAGTCATCAACTTAGCAGCGATCGTGTTTATGCGATAACGAGCGATCCTAAAGGAAATTTATGGCTAGGTAGCAACCAAGGTTTAACACGCTTTAATCCCGACACCTTAGAGGTTCAACATTATAAGCACGACGACTCAGTAAATAGCCTTGCTAACAATACCGTATTTACCGTGCTCTATGATCACAATGCGAACGGATTATGGGTCGGGACGCGTGCAGGTTTAGACTATCTAAGTATGGCGGATGAATCATTTACTCATTACCCCTCGGATCAGACATCGCAGACTGGTTTAAGCCATAATATGGTCACCTCTTTGCACCTGCAAAATAACGATACCCTATGGGTGGGTACCTTTGGTGGTTTAAACCGCCTTGATAAAAAAACACAAAAAACCTCTTACATTACCGAACATGATGGATTACTAAACGATAATATTTTTGCTATTAAAGATGATAGTAAAGGCCATTTATGGCTAAGCAGTAACCAAGGGCTCACCCGCTATAATCCCACGAATCAAGCTATGCAGCATTTTTTACCTCGTGACGGCGTGCAGCATAATTCGTTTATTTTAGGTGCCGCTTTTCAAGCAGCTGATGGCGAGCTATTTTTTGGCGGAATCAATGGCTTTAATCAGTTTTCCCCTAGTAAACTGCTATTGAGTACTTCAGCTCCAACCCCAGTGTTAACTGAGCTATTAATTTATAACCAAGCAAGTTCAACAAAAAACTATCTAACAGATCAAAAACAGCCAGCAAAACTAATAAATCATACTAAAAAACTCTCTTTTCCAACTAGCCAAGGGGTCATTGGCTTTAAATATTCCGCCGTTAATAATGCCTCATCTGCTAATCAATACCAGTATGCTTACAAGCTAAGTGGTTTAGATAAGCAATTTATCTATACCGATGCAAGCCAACGACAAGTTAACTATTCACAGCTAAGTGCAGGTAATTATCAATTACAATTAAAAGTTAGCGATCAATACGGGCAATGGAGCAAGGTTCACACTATGCTAAAGCTGACAGTAACGCCTCCTTGGTGGCAAACGAAATTGGCGTATGCGGCATACCTTATAATAGTTTTGATTATTACATGGTTAATTTTAGCGTCACGCTATCGAGCTAAAACCGCAGAGCAACTTATTCAACAAGAAAGAAAGCTCAATCAACTAAAGACCCAATTTTTAGATAATATTAGCCATGAACTTAAAACGCCATTAAGCTTAATTTTAGCGCCAGTAGAAAACTTACAACAGCAACAACTCGGTGCTCAAGCGCAACATCAAGTTTCTATAATCAAGCGTAACGGGCTCCGCCTACTTAATTTAATTAATGAGCTATTACAGCTCAGCCAGCGCCCAAGTGCGACTATAGAATATGTATCCGCTTATTCTATAAGCCCTTTTATAGAACAAATAGTAGACGACTTCGCTATTTTGTTTGCTCAAAAAAATATTAGTTTTTCCTTTAAAGACACCACGCAACAGCCTAATTATATAAATTTAGAAACTAAACATGCTTTATCTATTATTGATAACTTATTGACCAATGCACTTAAATACACCCCATCAAATGAAAGCGTTAATCTAACGCTTTCTAACACAAACAATAATGTTGTTATAACGGTATCTGATACTGGTATTGGTATCGAAGAACACCAGCAAGCGCTTATTTTTGAACGTTTTACTCGTGTTGCAGCACACAACCAAACAGGCAGTGGTATAGGTCTCGCGCTGGTTAAGCAGCTTGTAGAGCAATACGGTGGGCAAATTTCATTAGTTAGTAAAATCAACAAGGGAAGTTGCTTCACAGTCACTTTGCCATTGTGTGAATCAGATAACTTATTAACGGATAAACAATTATCGTCCTCTCAAACTATGCCGCTAAAAAACAACAAAAAGCTACTCATTGTTGAAGATAACGAAGAAATGCGTGAGTTACTGGTTTCATTGTTTAGTGATAACTACACCTGTCTCACCGCTAATAATGGAGAAGAAGGGCTTTTACTGTGCCAAACTCAAATGCCCGATTTGGTACTCAGTGACGTGATGATGCCAACGATGGATGGATATCAGCTTCTAAGCGCTATTCGCTCAGACATTTCAATAAACCACATTCCTGTTTTATTACTCTCTGCCAAAGCAGACAGTCGCAGCAGAATAAAAGGACTTGATTTACTGGCCGATGACTACCTGTGTAAACCCTTTGAAGCATCATTATTAAAGAGTCGGATTCATGGCCTATTAGGTATTCGTGATGCGTTAAATAAACACTTAGTTAAACAGTTATCAGCTCAAGCACATGCTGTGACCTTAGATGCGCAAATAGAGCAGAATAAAGATTACACGTTTACTGAACGCTTAAAAACAATTTTGCGTGACAATTATCAAAATGAACTGTTTAGCGTCGAAGAGTTTGCCAGTGCAATGTGTTTGAGCCCTCGTGCACTGCAATTAAAAATGAAAGCACTTTTTGACATTACACCCAGTGATTACATTCGCAATACCCGTCTAGAATATGCAGCAAAATTATTAGCTGATAGCGACTTAACCATAGGTTTAGTTGCAGATAATACCGGCTTTAGTTCTCAAAGTTACTTTGCTCGTTGCTTTAAAGCCAAATATACAGTGACACCAAAACAATATAGAGAAGCACAAACATGTAAAAGTAATTAGCTTCGCATCTGTACTCAAAGCTTTCGCCTGAGTACTATTTTTAAGCTACTGATTTATTTAAATTAACCTTAATTAGCCATTGCTAAAAAATAACTACAAATGTAATTAAGTAGATAAATTAAGGAAAATACTATGCTCTCATCCATACAAAAAACGCTACTTGCCACAGCATTGATAACAAGCTTAAGCGCATGTCAAAGCACTTCAACCAACGTCACTTCAAATAAAAATTCACCTGACATTAATGAAGTAAGTAAACAAAAATACAATGGCCCTAAAGCACGTATCGCCGTGGCACGTTTCACTGATAAGTCAAATAACTCAAGATGGTGGCGAAAAGAAATTGGTGAAGGTATGGCAGATCAACTTACCACCGCACTTGTTGGCACTAATCGCTTTATTGTATTGGAGCGCCAAGCACTAGACGCTGTGCTTTCGGAACAAGATTTAGCAGTATCAGGCAGAGTGAGTGCACAATCTGGGGCTGCATATGGCGAAATTGAAGGCGCTGAGATTGTAGTCGTTGCAGCGGTTACCGAGTTTGATGATGACAGTTCAGGTGCAAGTGTTGGTTCGGGCGGTTTTATTGGTGATGTGTTTAGCTCTGTTTCAGCTGGCTTTTCTGGATCGCATATGGCTATTGACCTAAGGTTAATTGATACGCGCACTTCACGTATTTTAGCTGCAACTAGTGTTGAAGGCGGTAGTAAAGATTTTAACTTTACCAGCGCAGCAACAAACTTTGGTGGCGCATTGGTTGGAGGGAGTCTTAGTGGTTGGTCAGATACACCAAAAGAAAAAGCACTACGTGAAGTAATAATTAAAGCCGTTGAGTTTTTAGAAACTAAAATCCCAGACACCTATTATCGCTATAACCAAAACAACACGCTTGCTGCAGGCTATACAGCACCACCACCGCCAAAGGTAGCTAGTAAAAAAGCAGCTCCTGCTGCTGTCGCTGTCGATGTGCCGAATCATAGAATGCCACATTATGAAAAAATGGACTTAGCAATGTCTCGTATGAACTTGGTTTGCTTAGGGTATTTAAAAAACCAACCTAATTATGAAGAATTTGAGACTGAAGACGTAAAATACGACCGTCAAACTGTATTAGCACTACGCGAATATCAACAAGAAAAGAGCTTAAAAGTAACAGGCCTTGCCGATGAAACAACAAAGAAATCTTTAGATGACACAAAATGTTTAGCTAAAACTCAAAAATCAGGGCTTGAAAGCTTAGGCAGCATGTTTCAATTTAACTAAGCAACACAATTCATTTAAATCAAAAAAAGCGGCTATCCCCTAGTCGCTTTTAATCTACTCGTAATAACTCACCGCGATAAAAATCACACAGTAACCATATTTGCTCAAATTGATGGGTATTTGGAAAAGCTATTGTTTTTATTACCGCTTCAAAGTCGCTCTTATGCCAAATAGTGCTAGCGTTACGAATTAGCAACCAGGTACGTTTTGAGTAATAACGCTTAGTCGCTTTTTGTTTGAGCAATCGTCCTAATGCTGATTGCAGTCGGTTTTCACTGGGTTGTTGTGCCATGTCAGCTAAATCACGTTGCATTTGTATCGATAATGGCCGACCTAACACGGCCATTGCTTCGGTTTCGCTGGCATATAAATGCGCTACTTCTATATCGAGTTGCTCATTTTCTTGATAACAACTTACATCGGGTCTATTCGGTTCATTATGCCAAATGTGGCGCATATGAATGCCGGTTTGCTGCTCATAGCAACGCAAAAACAACTTAGCTGCATCGTGCTCTAACTGTTGTTTTTCGGCATCACTGCTGCGCTTCATTCAACACCTTATAAACGTCATTTAACAGCGATGAAGCGCCAAACCTAAATGTTTCTGGTGCTAAATAATCATGCCCCATAATCTCGGTTGCTAGTTGCAAATAAGCATTTGCATCTACTGCGGTCTTGACTCCACCAGCAGCCTTAAAACCAACTCGCTTTGATGATTTTTTGATGGTATTAAGCATAATTTCAGTTGCTTCAAGCGTGGCATTAACCGCGACTTTACCGGTGCTGGTTTTTACAAAATCAGCTCCCCCTTGAATAGCAAGCTCGGTTGCTTGAGCAATAAGTGCAGGTGTTTTTAGCTCACCGCTTTCAATAATCACTTTAAGTTTAGCGCGACTACCACATGCTTTTTTACTTTCACTCACGTATTCCAGCACGGTATCGGCTTCGCCTTTTATAAGTGCTTTGTAAGGAATGACTAAGTCAATTTCATCGGCCCCGCGCTCTATGGCTATTAATGTTTCATTAAGCACTTCATTAAGTGGCGCCTCACCTGTGGGAAAGTTGGTTACTGTGGCCACTTTTACATGACTCAATAACCGATTAGCGAGCGCTATTTTTGCATCATCTACAAATTCACTAAACACACAAACTGCAGCGGGTATGCCTAACTTAGAATCAATACTGTTTACTAATGCATTAATACTAGCTTGATTATCATCGGTGTTTAAACTGGTTAAATCCATTAAACTAACAACTAGCATGGCGTTTTGAGTATTATTTGTCATTTTATGCCCATGAAATTTTAAAAACCTTAAACTATATAAGCATCATAGCTTAACCTTGCTATAGCTCATAACCAAACACTATAAGCGCGTTTTTTATACTAAATAGCACTCTAACCCTTACTAAATAAGATTTAGACCTAAAAAACATAGTTTATATAACTTTTGAGTATATCAACTAAGATTTAATTATTTTTTACTTATCAATAGCCGCTATATTCTGCCTGTGTATTAAACACTTTATTATCTTTTTAGGGGCGTTACTCAGTGCAATATTTACCTATCTTTACCAAACTCGACAACAAGCCAGTATTGGTGGTTGGCGGTGGAGAAGTTGCCTTGCGAAAATGCCGCGCGCTCTTAAAAGCGCGTGCTGCAGTAACCTTAGTTGCCCCGTGGTTTTGTGATGAATTAAAAGAACATGCGCACAACAATGAAGTTACTTTAATAGATGCCTATTTTGAAGAGTCACATCTTGATGGCAAAATTTTGATCATTGCCGCCACCGACAATGATGAAGTTAATAATACGGTTTTTGAACTCGCCAATGCACGTAATGTGTTTGTGAACGTGGTGGATGATCAACCTAAATGTACGTTTATTTTTCCCTCTATTGTTGATCGCAACCCAATTACCATTGCGATTTCAAGTGCAGGTACCGCACCGGTATTAGCAAGACGTTTACGTGAAAAGCTCGAAACACTTATCCCACAACACATTGGTCCACTCGCCAACTTAGTTGGTGGCTTTCGCCATAAAGTAAAACAGCGCTTTAAACACTTTGCCGATCGTCGCCAGTTTTGGGAAGGCGTGTTTGATTCATCGGTAGTGAGTAAAGTCCAAACCGGTAATACCCATGGCGCTGAACAACAACTAGAGAAAATGCTAGATGCCAAAGTAGAGCCAGAAGGTGAAGTATACGTAGTGGGTGCAGGCCCTGGGGATCCAGAGTTACTCACCCTAAAAGCATTGCAGCTAATGCAACAAGCCGACGTGGTGGTATATGATTATTTAGTTTCCGACGAAATTATGGAATTAGTACGCCGCGATGCCGATTTAATTTGTGTGGGTAAGCGCTTAGGCGATCATAGCGTAGCCCAAGAAGACACTAACCAGATGCTAGTTGATTTAGCGCAACAAGGTAAAAAAGTATGTCGTATTAAAGGCGGCGACCCATTTATTTATGGTCGTGGTGGCGAAGAAGTACAAGTACTGGCAGCCAATAACGTAAATTACCAAATAGTGCCAGGTATAACGGCGGCCGCAGGCTGTAGTGCCTATGCAGGTATTCCTTTAACGCATCGTGATCATGCTCAAGCTATTCAATTTGTTACTGGTCATTGTAAAAAGGAAGGCCAAGAGCTTAATTGGCAGTCGCTTGCACAAAAAAACCAAACACTGGCTATTTATATGGGGGTGATTAAATCGCCGCATATTCAAGCCGAGCTATTAAAACATGGGCGAGAAGCAACAACACCAGTGGCAATTATTGAAAACGGCACACGTAAAAATCAACGCGTAGTTACCGGACAGTTAGACCAATTAGCACAGCTAATTGAACAATATGATATTATTTCACCGGCATTACTCATTATTGGTGAAGTGGCTTCGCTGCATAAAGAATTAAACTGGTTTGGCGAAAAAGCACAGATCAGTAGCTTTGCTCAACCGCTTACAGACGTAGCGTAGTTTAACAGATTTTAATTTAATCATTTTAGTAGGACGACCAACAATGGCTTTAACTCACCTTCAGCAACTTGAAGCTGAAAGTATCAAAATCATGCGCGAAGTCGCCGCTGAGTTTGAGAACCCAGTTATGCTTTACTCAATCGGTAAAGATTCATCGGTACTTTTGCATTTAGCTCGTAAAGCATTTTACCCTGCGAAAATTCCGTTTCCGTTATTACACGTAGACACCAACTGGAAGTTTCGTGAAATGATTGAGTTTCGCGACCGTTTGGCTAAAGAGTACGGCTTTGATTTAATCGTACACAAAAACCCTGAAGGTATCGAAATGGGTGTAGGCCCGTTTACACATGGTTCGGGTAAACATACCGATATCATGAAAACTCAAGGGCTAAAGCAAGCGCTTAATAAATACGGTTTTGATGCCGCATTTGGTGGCGCACGTCGTGATGAAGAGAAATCACGGGCTAAAGAGCGTGTTTACTCATTTCGTGATAAACACCATCGCTGGGATCCTAAAAACCAACGTCCTGAGCTTTGGAATACCTATAACAGCCAAGTGAACCCAGGAGAAAGCATTCGTGTATTCCCACTGTCTAACTGGACTGAACTAGATATTTGGCAATACATATATCAAGAAAACATCGAAATGGTGCCACTTTACCTTGCTAAAGAGCGCCCTGTAGTAGAGCGCGATGGTACTTTAATTATGGTTGATGACGATCGCATGCCACTTAATGAAGGTGAAGTACCGCAAATGAAGTCGGTTCGCTTTAGAACATTAGGCTGTTACCCACTCACAGGTGCAGTGGAATCTACCGCCAGCAATCTAACCGAAATTATTGAAGAAATGCTGCTTTCATCGTCATCTGAACGTGAAGGTCGAGTGATTGATCATGATTCAGCAGGCTCTATGGAGAAGAAAAAACGTGAGGGGTATTTCTAATGTCTAACCTAAATAACGATACATTTAATGAAGTAAAAGAAATTGGTATAGACGCTTACCTAGCACGTCAACAAGATAAAAGCTTATTGCGTATGCTGACTTGTGGCAGTGTGGATGACGGTAAATCAACCTTAATTGGCCGCCTACTGCACGATAGTCACCAAATTTATGAAGATCAGCTAGCCGCGCTTCATAAAGATAACGAAAAAGTGGGTAACGCCGGTGAAGATCTTGATTTAGCACTGTTAGTAGATGGCCTACAAGCTGAGCGTGAACAAGGTATAACAATTGACGTAGCGTACCGCTACTTTTCAACCGCTAAACGTAAGTTTATTATAGCCGACACCCCAGGGCATGAGCAGTATACCAGAAACATGGTTACCGGTGCATCAACCAGTGATGTTGCCATTATTTTAGTGGATGCGCGCTATGGCGTGCAGGTACAAACTAAGCGTCATAGCTTTATTTGTGACTCATTAGGCATTAAGCAGTTCGTGGTTGCGGTTAACAAAATGGATATTGTTGATTTTGATGAAACCGTTTATGAAAAAATTAAAGCCGATTATTTAAAATTTGCCGAGCAACTTAACGTATCAAATATTAAGTTTGTGCCTATGTCGGCGCTTAAAGGCGATAACGTAGTAACTCGCTCTGCGCACACTCCTTATTACACTGACAAGCCGTTGCTTGAGCTGTTAGAAGATTCACCAGCAGCTGAAATCGACACCGGTTTTGAAGCGCGTCTTCCGGTGCAATACGTGGTACGCCCTAATCTAAACTTCCGTGGTTTTCAAGGCACGCTTACATCGGGTAAATTACGTGTAGGTGATGAAGTAAAGGTACTGCCATCAGGTAAAACATCACATATTAAAGAAATTGTTACTTTTGATGGCAACCTAGATACTGCACAAGCTGGCCAAGCAATTACGGTTACTCTTAATACTGAAATAGATATTAGCCGAGGAGACGTTATTGTGCCTGCAAATTCGCAAGCTCAAGTAACCAACCAATTACAGGCTAAAATTGTGTGGATGCACGAGTCGCCATTGGTGCTTGGTAAAAGCTACAACCTTAAACTTGGCAGCAAAAACACCTCGGCAATGGTCACAAAAATTGACCACACAATTGATGTAAACACGTTAGAGCATGGCAGTGCAGATTCATTGCAGTTAAACGAAATTGCGATTGTGACACTGGAGCTGACCGAGACTATTTTAGCCGATCAGTACCATCATAATCATGAAACCGGTTCGTTTATTCTTATTGATCGTTTATCAAACTTAACGGTTGCAGCAGGAATGATAGAACAGGTACTGCAAAGTGAAGAAAACGCGGGACAATTTAGCGACTTTGAAGTTGAATTTAATGCCCTCGTACGCAAGCACTTTCCACATTGGCAAGCGCTTGATATTTCAAAGCTATAACGTTAATGAACGCCTGTTAGGAACATTTAAAGCATGGTAGAACAGCTCATTTTAACAGGCATTATGTTGCTTTTAGTCGGGTGCCTGTTTGGCACCCGTATTAATCCTGCATGGTTATTTGTTAGTGCCATAGGCACCAGCTACCTAACCGGGTTAATAGATTTAGAAAGCATGCTGGTTAATTACACTAACTCATCATTAATTACTTTAGTGTTATTAATTTTAGTGTCGATAGCGATAGAAAAAACCACGCTTATTCAACGCTTAGCCAAATCGTTATCCAGTGGTAGTTTAGTTAAGTCAGTAACTAAATTAGGGCTGTCTACCGCCTTTTTATCGTCGTTTACTAATAATACCGCGGTAGTTGCCTCATTAATTACCGCCATAAAGGATAACCCAAATCACTCCCCTTCAAAGCTGCTGTTACCTTTGTCGTACACCGCTATTTTAGGGGGGACAATTACGCTTATTGGTACCTCTACTAACTTAATTGTAAATGGCTTTGCAGTAGATGCGGGCATGGCGCCACTGGGCTTTTTTGATTTTACCTTGGTGGGTTTGGGCGCACTTAGTGTGGGCTTAATTACTATTTTGGTGATGCTAAAATGCCTGCCTGACAATGGTAAAAATAGCCAAGAGGTGGTGCCTTTTTATCTAGAAGGGAAAGTGCAAACTGGCTCAAAGTTAATAAATCGTACCGTAGAAGAAAATGGTTTACGCGATTTAAAAGACTTGTTTTTGGCTGAAATTATTCGTGATGGCAACCGTATTTGCGCCGTGACCCCCCAACATATTATTCAACAAGACGACATACTGCTGTTTGTGGGCGACATAAAGTCAGTGCCTTTGCTTACTCGCTTTGATGGCTTAAAAGTGGTGCACGACAAACACGAAAAAGACATTGAACACCTCGTTGAAGTTGTCGTTAGTCAGTCGTCTAAATTAATTGGCAAAACGGTAAAAGAAGCCCGCTTTAGAGAGCAATTTCATGCGGCCGTTATTGCTATTCGCCGTGGGCATGACCGTTTACAAGGCGGGCTTGGACAAGTGCGATTACAAGCAGGTGACTCACTCATTCTCGCCCCTGGTAAAAGCTTTTATGACTTAACTAACTTAAAACGCGAGTTTGTGTATATTTCAGGGCTTGATTTACAAACCCACCTAGGTGCAAAGCAATCAAATATTGTATTGTTAAGCTTTGCGGGTGTGCTGGGATTAAGTATTTTAGGTGCAGTACCGCTGGTTAAAGGCTTGTTAGTGTTTCTTATTGGCCTAATGCTGTGTGGTACTATTAAGCTAAGCGAAATAAAGCGCCGTTTTCCTATTGAGTTACTTGCTGTCGTGGGCAGTGCCATAGGTTTAGCTAAGCTGATGATAGGCACCGGCCTTGCTGGGCAAATATCAGACGCCATGTTTGTAGTGCTAGGCGACTTTGGCCCTTATGGCGCGTTTATCGCTATCTTTTTAATGACCGTATTATTCACCGAATTAATCACCAATAATGCCGCAGCAGCGCTATCGTTCCCGGTTGCCTACTCACTAGCCATTGGCTTTAACGTAGAACCTTTGCCGTTTATTATGGCAGTTGCATTTGGCGCTTCAGCCAGCTTTATTTCACCTTTTGGTTATCAAACTAACCTGATGGTTTATAGCGCAGGTAACTATCGACTTAAAGACTATGTAATGATGGGGCTACCGCTTTCTATTATTTATTCAATTACCGTACTAACTTTGATCCCGCTGGTATTTCCGTTTTAATGCCCGCGCTTATAGTATAAAGAGACACAGCAAATGGATAACAATATTGTTTGGCATAATTACGCCACTACTAAAATGCAGCGCAGTGAACAAAAAAATCATAAGAGCGCTATTATATGGTTTACTGGTTTTTCTGGCTCAGGTAAAAGCACCGTTGCGAATGCACTAGAAGCAGCACTCAATCAGCAAGGCGCACACACCTATTTACTTGATGGCGACAATGTACGCCATGGTTTATGTAAAGATTTAGGCTTTAGTGATGCAGACCGCGTTGAAAATATCCGCCGCGTAGGCGAAACCGCCAAGCTAATGGTTGATGCTGGTTTGTTAGTCCTTACTGCGTTTATATCTCCTTTTAAAGCTGAGCGCGACATGGTTCGTGAGTTAGTTGATGAGGGTGAATTTATCGAAGTATTCATCGACACCCCTCTTGAGGTGTGTGAAAGTCGCGACCCAAAAGGCTTATATAAAAAGGCACGCGCCGGTGAAATTAAACACTTTACTGGGATTGATTCAACTTACCAGCCGCCGGTTAATCCTGAAATAATTTTAGATACCAGTAAAAACACCCTAGACCAATCGGTAGCTCAACTGATAACGTATCTAAAACATCAGCATATACTATAGGCCCATGTAATGAACCAAACTGAACTGCTAGAAGAAACCCTTATTCTCGCTCGCGAAGCGGGAAGCGCGATTATGGGTATTTACAACAAAGACTTTAACGTTGAATACAAAGCTGATGAAAGCCCCGTAACCGACGCCGACTTAGCAGCTCATAAAATCATTAGTGCAGGGCTCAAAAAGCTCACTCCGGACATTCCTGTATTGAGTGAAGAAAGTGCAGATATTGGTTGGGACGTACGCCAAACATGGAACAGCTATTGGCTGGTTGACCCAATTGATGGCACCAAAGAATTTATTAAAAAGAACGGCGAGTTTACCGTTAATATTGCCCTAATCGAAAACGGCAAACCAGTTTTAGCTGTGGTTGATGCCCCTGCGCTAGGTGTATCGTACATAGCCGCCGAAGCCATTGGTGCTTTTAAAGACAAAGGCGATGAGCGCATCGAGCTTAAAGTTACCACCAAACCTAACAAAGGCCTTATACGTGTTGTAGGCAGTCGCTCGCACCCCTCTCCTGATTTAGCTGAATTTGTAAAACGCTTTGATGAGGTTGAAATGGTGTCAAAAGGCAGCTCACTCAAACTGTGTTTAGTCGCCGAGGGCAGTGCCGACATTTACCCACGCTTAGGCCCAACCTGTGAATGGGATACCGGCGCAGGCCATGCCATTGCCGAAATAGCCGGCGCTAAAGTAACTAAGCTCGATGGCAGCCCGCTTATTTATAACACTAAAGATGAGTATTTGAATCCGTATTTTGTAGTTTCTGCCTTAGAAGAATAAGAGCAGCTTTTAGTGGTTAGCTATCAGTTGTCAGCAAAACAAGTGATAGCTTTAAACAACTCAAAGTAATGAAAAGTCCCTACTCAATTGGAGATGAATAGTATTTGAGAAACCAATTAAGCCCAAATCCGATTACCTACATAAAACCTGAGTTCAATATCTAATTCATCTTTTTCAATGCTGTTTTTCCAAGCATTTTTAATCATATCAAATTCATCAGATTCAAATTCCGTTATTACGGCAACTATAAATTTAGTTTTTATTGTCATAGTGCTTTTAGCTAATTTAGCTCGATGTAGAAACTCATCTACTGCTATAAAAGAAATTGTTGGTCGAGTGTAATATTTGACCTCAAGCAATATAAGCTCATCGTTGGGTTTTATATAACCAGCATCGAATATATAAAGATCAGAACTAACTTTAATACCAATAGTTGGCTCTATTGATAATTCATTTTTTATTTCGCGAATTACAAATTCTTCAGATTTTCTTATTTTCCCTTTAATATCAGCGCGACTCAGCTGCTCTACGCTTGCTTCGTTTTTAGAAGTATTCAACTGGGTAGCAACAGCTTCATTAACATCTTCTTCTAATTTAATTTCTAGCTCTTTTACCGAAAGAGTCTTAAGGAATGAATCATCTGTATTATAATCTGAGGGGCTATATAACTTACCGTGGTGGTCTGTAACCAATTTATAAAAAACATATAGAACAGAAAATGGAAAAATAACAATAAATAAAATTAAAGGCCATCGTTCAAGTGGTTCTAATTTATCTGCTGAGCTTCCTAAAAGAAGAGATACAAAGCCGTATATCAATGAAATAAATAGCGCAACTATACCTAATGGATTTCTAATTTGATCTTTTGATATTTTCAATTTCACAACATTCCTTTTGACTTCACCAGAGGACGTTCTTCCTATATTTAAGCAAAATGTCCTTATTTTATGGACACTATTAATAGCAAATAGTGTAAGTTATTGCCAATTATAAATATTATATTAGGATCGCTTGTTTGTTATGAAAAAAGCCTATCTTGGCTTCACTAAGTCACACGACGCTTTGATATAAAAGTGAAGCTATAAATTCAATAAAACCTAATTTATTAAAATATTGCTTCAAATGTTGGATTTTATTCCTTTAGGATATGTTTTAGTTTAGGGCGAAAGTCAAAAAGAATGACCTATTCCTATTTACTAATAATGGCTGTTATACGTTTTTTAAACTTGCCATTAATCGAACGATTTTTAAAGGCGGTAACCCTAACGATTTTGTTGGGCGATAAAAGCAAGCGAGTGCTGGTTGAATAAATCTGGGCGTTCCACATTACAAACATGGCCGCATTGGTGAATAGTTTGCAGTACGCTATTTTTATGGCGCTTAACCATTTCTTTAACCGGGCCAAGGAACATGTGATCTTCTTTACCCATAATGTAAAGAATGGGTATATCAATGTCTTTTTCTTTGAAGTACTGCATTAAGGGGTTTACGTCCATGGCTAATTTAAACCATTTTATGAACTCCTTTTGGCACAAGCGTTTTGCTTCACGAACAAACAAAAGTCGAGACTCTTTATGACGCTTTTTCGGCATCATAATAAAAGCAAATAAACGATACAGCCACATGTAAGGCAACAAGTGTTTAAAGGTATTGCCTAAATAAACCAAGGTATTACTACGAGTGTTAAAACGAGTAACCGCTCCACCTAGCACCATGCTAGAAACATATTGCGGGGCAATTTCTGCAATATTTCGAATAAGAATTGTGCCCAATGAAATACCAACAAAATGTGCGCTGGTTATATTGTTATGATCTAACACATCGATAATGTCTTTAGAGACATTATTAAATGAGTAATTATTATCAACAAAGTTTTGTAATAGATCATTCGATTTACCGTGACCGCGAAGATCAAGCAACAACACATTATATTCTTTTTTATAAGCTTTAAGCTGACGAAACCAGATTGCCGAACTCCCCCCTGCGCCATGAACAAATACTACCCATGTTTTACTGGTTTCATGCACAAAAATAGTATGGAAAAGAATGTCTTTGCTCATTGCAGTTAGCGGCCTATTTACTTCAGTTGGCTGATTAAATTGTAGAAAGTATAACGGAGTTTAGAAAAAATCTCTTATGAAGTTCCGATTAATGGCTGCAATATTACAGGATAAAACCCGTTTTGAGTTGTTAGTTATCAATTAACTGGCCAAGAAAGTGAGCAAGTATTCTCAATTCTCATAAGCACACTTATCAATCATTCACTGAGTTAATCTATACCAAGTACACATTGACTTGAAAATAACTTTTCAGATTGTATGTCCCTCCTTCAATAGCATCTTTGCTGATTATTCACGCATTTAGCAGCATAATCCTGCACTAATTGCGCAGCTTTTAAACACTGTTTCATATTCGTGACAGTCAGTAACTAATACGCTACAACAAATTTATATCCAAGACATAAAAACACATGAAATGTGTGGTTAAAAACTATATTCTTCGGCGCAATTATTATGATAAATAATGGATATACACACATGACAACATCTCAAGGTGCAACGCTTTCAAATGCACCAGCACAAGACGCACACACGTCTAAGTCAAAATGGAACCTGCACGATACGCAGTGGACACTTAGCCTTTTTGGCACCGCAGTAGGTGCTGGTATTTTATTTTTACCGATTAATATTGGTATTGGTGGTTTTTGGCCACTGATTATTATGGCGTGTTTAGCCTTTCCAATGACCTTTTTAGCGCACCGTGGTTTGGCGCGTTTTGTATTATCATCAAAAAATAAAGAGGCTGATTTTACCGATGTAGTAGAAGAACACTTTGGCGTAAACGCGGGTCGACTAATTTCCTTATTATACTTTTTATCAATTTTTCCTATTTTGCTTATTTACGGTGTGGGTTTAACCAATACCGTAGACAGCTTTATGGTCAATCAGTTAGGGATGGAGTCGCCGTCACGCGTTGCTTTATCGGGTATTCTAGTTGCACTAATGATTGGCTTAATGATGGGCGGTGAACGCTTAATGCTGCGCGCCTTTGCTATTTTAGTTTATCCGTTAGTGGGTATTTTATTCTTTTTGTCTTTGTATTTAATCCCAAGCTGGCAAATGCCCGATACAGCCTTGCCTGAGCTAGGTAGCTTTAGTAAAACACTTTGGTTATCGATTCCTATTATTGTATTTTCGTTTAGCCATGCAGCGGCTATTTCAAGCTTTGTTAATAAGCAACGCAGTCACTATGGTGACCTAGCAACGTCTAAGTCAGAGGCGATTTTAAAGCGTACTAGTTTATTACTGATCACCTTTGTTTTGTTATTTGTGTTCTCATGCGTGTTATCGCTTACCGGTGACCAAATGGCTGAAGCAAAAGCGGCAAACGTCTCTGTTTTATCTTATTTAGCTAATATTACAGAAAACTCATTTATTGCAACGCTGGGGCCTTTGGTTGCCTTTATTGCGATTATGTCGTCGTTTTTAGGTCACTTTTTAGGGGCACGCGAAAGCTTTACTGGGTTAGTGACTAAACACTCAAACATGAGCCCTAAAGTCGCTGACAAAGTGGGTGCGGTACTGATGTTTTTCGCTATTTGGTTCTGCGCGGTTAAAAACCCAAGCATACTAGATATGATGGATCAGTTATCAGGCCCAATCATTGCGATGATTTTATTCATTATGCCAATGATTGCAGTTTACAAAGTGCCTAGCTTACAAAAATACCGTAACCGTTTAAGTACCTTATTTGTACTGGCTGTTGGCTCATTAGCTGTATTTGCGTTACTGTACAGCATGCTTGGCTAAGCAGTATTTATTACAAAAGCCCAGTATTTTGCTGGGCTTTTTTGTGTCTACGGTTTATCGCAAATGATTTGTTTATATTATTGTTTGTGCAATGTTAGCTTATATATTCGTCCAAAAAATAAGCCAGCCATGCAAAATAATAAATACGTTTTTTTACTCACTTTTATACTCATACTATTTAGCCCTGACATTAAAGCTGCTGAGCCCCCTACTATTCTATCAATGAAAGAAAGGGCTGCGTTTATCGATAGCATTACCGAAAAACGTATTAAGACTTTATTACCCACATTAATGCAGCAACACAGTATAGATATGTGGCTAATGATAAGCCGCGAATATAATGAAGACCCGATATTAAAAACCATGCTGCCTGCTACATGGCTCTCGGCAAGGCGCACCACTATTTTATTATTTGCAGTTAACAAACAAGGCGGTGTTGACGCCTTTGCAATTGCACCTTACAAAATAGGGAGTGTTTTTAAAAAGGCCTGGGATAAGCAAGGACAGCCTAATCAGTGGCAAGCGCTCAATACGATTATTGAGCAATACCAACCGCGAAATATTGCTCTCAACACATCTACAGATTGGGCACATGCCGATGGGCTAGTGCTTGGCGATTACACCACTTTAATGGCCAACTTACCTGCGATATATAAAAATAAAATAACCTCAGCCGAGCCGCTGGCTGTTGCATGGTTAGAGCAACGCATTCCAGAAGAAGTGGACATGTACAAACACATTGTTGCTATTGCTCACTCTATTATTGCTGAGGGCTTTTCAAATAAAGTAATTACGGTGGGCAAAACAACCAGCGACGACTTAGTATGGTGGTTTAGAGAGCGCGTAAGGGAGCTTAAGCTGCAAACGTGGTTTCACCCTAGTATTGCAATACAACGCGCCGACAGTAAATCGTTCGACCACGAAGACAGCTTTACCAACGGCTATGCCGATAATGTTATTCAAGCAGGCGACTTATTACATATCGATTTTGGTATTAATTATTTGCGTTTAAATACCGACACTCAACAACACGCTTATGTTTTAAAACCAGACGAAACAAAAGCCCCCGATTACCTTGTTGATGCGTTAAAAAAGGGCAATAAGCTACAAGACATTTTTACAGCTGAATTTACAGCTGGTAAAACTGGTAATCAGGTATTAAAAGCCGCCCGCGAAAAAGCCATTGCACAGGGGTTAAAGCCCACTATTTATACTCACCCGCTTGGCTATCATGGTCATGCAGCTGGCACTACATTAGGTATGTGGGATGCTCAGCAAGGTGTACCGGGAGATGGCGATTACCCGCTGCATTTAAACACGGCATATTCTATTGAGCTTAACAATGCGGTGTTTATAAAACCGTGGAATAAAGAAATAAGAATAATGCTTGAAGAAGATGCTATGTTTGATAAAACCGGTGTGTGGTACCTCAATGGCCGACAAACCCAGTTATTACTTGTTAAGTAGCATTAAACAACACATACAAAAATGGCGCTCAATGAGCGCCATTTTTATTTAATCTAATTGCTATTATTCTGTATCTGGCAGGTTACGGCCATAGAATATTTCTTGCATTTCACGTGTTAGCTTTGAGCGAATCTCTTCTTCTTCGTCATCTGACAAATCATCTGTAGATAAACCAAATAAATAGGTGTTTAAATCGGTTTCTTTTAACATCATTTTGGTATGGAACAGGTTTTCTTGATACACGTTCACGTCCATCATTTGGTACGCTTCTTTGGTATCTTCTGTCATGAAGTTTTGAATCGAATTAATAGCATGGTCAATGTAATGCTTAACGCCGTTTACATCACGGGTAAAACCACGTACGCGGTAATCAATCGTTACCACATCAGACTCAAGACTATGGATTAAGAAGTTTAACGCTTTAAGCGGCGAGATAATGCCACAGGTTGATACTTCAATATCCGCACGGAAAGTACAAATACCATCATCTGGGTGTGCTTCAGGGTATGTATGAACACAAATGTGGCTTTTATCAAGGTGTGCAACCACTGAGTCAGGTAATGGCCCTGGTGCTTCGTCAGCATCATAGTTTTGCTGCTCTTCTACAGGCTCTTCTGAAACTAAAATAGTTACACTGGCACCTTGTGGCTCATAATCTTGACGTGCAACATTTAAAATATTGGCACCAATAATATCAACCACATCACCTAAAATGTCGGTTAGTCTATCTGCACTATACTGCTCATCGATATATTCTATATATTCTTTACGTTGTTGCTCTGTTTTTGCATAGCAAATATCGTAAATACTAAAGCTTAGGCTTTTAGTTAAATTATTAAAGCCATGAAGTTTAAGTTTATCGAAGGGTTTGTTCATATAAACCAACCTATAAATTAGTGAAATCTGCACCTGCAGAATGAAAAGTTCGCGGATTTTATACGAATTTCACTCACGGAAAAAGCGTTATTTTCCCTGATCTTCAACAACTTCATGGCTATGGGTAATTTCTACTGTTTTATCAAGCATTAATGCAACTGAGCAATACTTTTCGGCAGAAAGCGAAACCGCTCGCTCTAGGTGTTTTTCAGATACATTCTTACCAGTTACAACAAAGTGCAAATTAATTTTAGTGAACACGCGCGGGGCTGTTTCTGCTCGTTCAGCAGTTAATTGCACATCAACGGATGAGAAGTCTTGCTTGGTTTTTTTTAAAATACTTACCACATCAACCGATGAACAGCCACCGACAGACATAAGCACCATTTCCATTGGGCTTGGTGCTGCTCCGTCACTACCCGCATCAAATACCACATTATGATTACTATTAGAGCGGCCTATATAGGTATTACCTTCAACCCATTTTACATTTGCTTGCATTGTTTTATCTCATTAGTTTAATTTTGCATTCATTACACGCAGGCTCTCACGCGCATTTAAATTAAATAGCGAATAAAGCGTGGTTTTTAAAGGGGGAAATATTAATTAATAGCGTTATCAAATAAGTTTTTAACTAGTCCAGCAAACTCGTCAATAAAAGCATGCTGTTCTACTGTAACGGTGTGAGAGGTCACACTACTCAGCACTTCTTGTAAATCGTAAACAATACCATCAACCTCACGCACAATTTGACTGCGTTGCTCTGTAGAAAGGTCTGGATGTTGTTGACAAATGCGTATGACATTTTCGGCAATTACATCTTCAATTAACTCAATAACGGTTGGCGCACCTGGCTTTATTTCACCTGGTTTTTCAAACAACGCTAAGTTCTGAGTTAGGTACATTATTAAATCATCGTACCCTTGCCTGTTTAAAACCATCGTTTATTTACCTCAAAAATACTGATTGCTTAATTTAAGCAGAAAGCACTGATAATTGCTAGCTCTGTAAGGTTGCAATACAAAAAAAGCAGCCGAAGCTGCTTTTATACTAATTAAGTCGTACTTAACTAACGTTCAGAGTACTTAATCTATTTTTAAGCCTGGGCTTAATGTTGCTGGCATGGTTACTTTTTCAAGTTCCACAGAAGCAACAGGGTATGCACAGTAATCGGCAGCGTAATAAGCGCTCGCTCTGTGATTACCTGAGGCACCAATACCACCAAACGGCGCAGCACTTGAGGCGCCTGTAATTGGACGGTTCCAGTTAACAATACCCGCACGAATACGACGTAAGAAATGATCGTAATCAGCTTGGTTATCACTTAATAAACCTGCTGATAAACCAAAGCTAGTGTCGTTTGCTTTATCAATTGCTTGGTCAAAGTCATCAAAGCGGAATACTTTTAAAAGTGGACCAAAATGCTCTTCATCTGGGAAGTCATTAATATTAGTACACTCAATAATACCTGGTGTAACAAAACCGGTGTTAGCTGTATGCTCAAGCTCAACTAACACGTCACCACCCATGGCTTTTAACTCGTCTTGCGCTTTAACCATACCAGCAGCAGCGGCCGCTGAGATCATTGAACCCATAAACGGTTGGTCAGCGTCGTCGTAGTTACCAACTTTAATTGCTTTAGTCGCTGTAATTAAGCGCGCTAAAATTTCATCGCCTTTAGCGCCTGTTGGTAAAAACAATTTACGCGCACAGGTACAACGTTGGCCGCTTGAGATAAACGCAGATTGCACAATATCGTGCACTACAGCAAGAGTATCTTCTGCATCTTTAACGATTAGCGGATTATTACCACCCATTTCAAGCGCTAAAATTTTACCTGGTTGACCTGCGAACTGTTCATGTAAAATATGACCCGTACGTGAAGATCCAGTAAAGAATAAACCATCAATGCCTTTGTGTGACGCCAATGCTTTACCTGTTTCTACTTCACCTTGAACTAGGTTAATTACCCCAGCAGGTAAACCGGCTTTTTCCCATAGTTTAAGGGTTAGCTCAGCCACCATAGGTGTAAGTTCAGATGGTTTAAATACCACAGTATTACCGGCTAAAAGTGCAGGTACAATGTGGCCATTTGGTAAGTGCCCAGGGAAGTTGTAAGGACCAAATACAGCAACAACACCATGTGGCTTATGACGGATCATCGCACGACCTTGCGGCATAGCGTTTTCAACATCACCAGTACGGTCTAAAAATGCTTTTTCAGCAATGGCAATTTTACCTACCATGGCGCCCGCTTCAGTACGTGTTTCCCAAAGTGGTTTACCTGTTTCTTGTGCAATAGCAACCGCTAGATCTTCGCTGTGCTCTTTTAATGTTGCAGCAAAGGTTTTTACAATCTCTAAACGCTCGCTAAAGCTTTTATCAGCCCAACTGTAAAATGCTTCACGTGCTGATGCTACAGCGCTATCTACTTGCTCTGCGCTTGCAGCTGATGCCTGCCAAATAACGTCGTTATTTGCAGGATTAACTGAGTTAAATTCTGTGCCTTGGCCTTGCGACCATTGACCATTAATAAATTGTGCAGGATGAGTCATATACTTTCTCCTAAATTAAACTGGGGTAGCAGTAACAAAGTCGCCCGATTTTAAATGTAATGCATCAGCAAGTTCTTGCGTAAGCACAAGGCTGTTTGAACGTGAATCAAATGCCATAGGAACAACGGTTGCTCTAAAGTCTTCAAGCTTATCATTGGCTAGCAATACCATGGTATCACCTGTCATTTCGCCAATTTCAACACTAAAGTTTTGTGCATTACGTACAGTAGCAATGTTATCTACTTTTGCTTCAACGGTTGGGCCTGCATCAAAAATGTCGACGTAACCATTAAAAGTAAAGCCTTCACTTTTTAATAACTGAATAGCTGGGCGCGTATTATCGTGTACTTGACCAATAACCGCTTGCGCTTCTTTACTCAATAAGTTGACGTAAATTGGGTATTTAGGCATTAACTCAGCAATAAACACTTTTTGGCCAATTCCCGTCAGATAATCTGCGGTTGGAAAATCCATTGAGAAAAAGTGCTCTTCAAGCCACTGCCAAAACGGGCTACTGCCGTTTTCGTCAGATACGCCACGCATTTCTGCGATAACGGTTTGTGCAAAGCGTTGCTGGTGCTGTTTTATAAACATAAAGCGTGCTTTTGAAAGCAGCTTACCGTTACAATTTTTACGATAACCGTCTTTTAAAAACAGCGTACACAGCTCTGTAGCCCCAGTGTAGTCATTACAAAGGGTGAGAATATCTACCGCTTTATATACATCTAGCGTGCGCGAAGAGTGAATCACTTTACTCAAATGATAGTGATAAAATGCGTCATCTAAGCCAACTGCCGCTTCAATACCTGAAGTACCAACTACTTCACCAGTTTCAGTATCTTCAAGAACAAATAAGTACCCTTCATCACCAGGTTGTGACGTGGTTTTTGTAAATGAATTAACTGAATGTGCAATCTTCTTTTGTAATAACTCTTCATTATTAGGTAAAGAAGTAAAGCCATGTCCCGACTCGTCGGCAATGGTTACTAAAGCTGCATAATCACTTTTTTGGATTGGGCGAAGGATCATCATGAATCCGCTTACTCCCTTATATATAACGGTAAATAGGAACTGCAGGGCAAACAATGTTTGCCCTTAGAGAAGTTGAATTAGCGATTACGCGTTTACAACGTGGGCTACAGCTTTTTCAAAGCGTGCCATACCTTCGCGAATATCAGCTTCTGGGATTACTAAAGATGGAGTGAAACGAACCACATCAGCACCCGCTACAAGTGACATTAAGCCATGCTCAGTACCTGCAACTAAAAACTCTTTAGCGCGCCCTTTGTACTGCTCATTAACTACGGCACCGATTAATAAACCTTGGCCACGAATTTCACTAAATACATGGTACTTTTCGTTAATCGCATTAAGTAGCTCGGTAAATAACGCCGCTTTTGCTTTAACGCCCGCTAATACTTCTGGCTTGTTCACTGTATCAAATGCGGCTTCTGCAACTGCACAGGCTAGTGGGTTACCGCCGTAAGTAGAACCATGAGTACCTACTTTAAGATGCTGTGCAATCTCAGTGGTTGTTAGCATAGCGCCAATTGGAAAACCGCCACCCAGTGCTTTTGCTGAAGTTAAAATGTCAGGTACTACGTTTAAGCCTTGGTATGCATATAGCTCACCCGTACGACCAACACCTGATTGCACTTCATCAAAAATAAGCAATGCATTGTGCTTAGTACATAAATCACGAACGCCTTGAGCAAATTCGTCAGTTGGTGAGATAATACCGCCTTCGCCTTGAATTGGCTCCATCATTACTGCACAGGTGTTATCGCTAATCAACGCTTCAAATGCGGCAAGGTCATTGTAGTCACAATGAACAATGTCGCCTGGCTTAGGACCAAAACCGTCAGAGTAAGCCGCTTGACCGCCGACAGTAACCGTGAAGAAAGTACGACCGTGGAAACCTTTATTAAAGGCGATAATTTGCGACTTCTCTGCGCCAAATTTATCAAGCGCAAAACGACGCGCTAATTTAAGTGCCGCTTCGTTTGCTTCTGCGCCTGAGTTTGCAAAGTAAACTTTTTCTGCAAAAGTCGCATCAACCATTTTTTTAGCTAAGCGAAGTGCTGGCTCATTGGTCATTACATTTGATAAATGCCAAATTTTTTCGCCCTGCTCTTTTAATGCACCCACTAATGCAGGATGGCAATGGCCAAGACAGTTAACGGCAATACCACCAGCAAAGTCGATAAACTCTCGTCCTTGTTGATCCCATACACGAGAGCCTTCGCCTCGAACTGGAATTACGCTTGAAGGTGCGTAGTTAGGAACCATTACGTGATCAAATAATTCGCGATTGACTGTCATTTTATTTCCTCTTAATTGTGTGCATCACAAAGCAGTAGAATAGGGGTGTGATTATTGTGAATAACCAAATGTGTCGGCAAAAAATAATAGCTGTATATTTGCCTGAAACTACGTTGTGGTTCAATTTTCAGGCGCTCATTATTTCAGAAATTTAGGCTTATGTCTCTTCAAAAACTTTCATGTACCCCTTTAAAATAAAGGGCTTAAGATATTATTTCATAGATAGTGAATAACTATTTGAGAGCTAGTAATGAAGTACATTTACCTTAGTGAGCGCCTCTACAACGAAAAAAGCATAGCGCTTATAAACCAACTGCACATGAATAAGTAGAATTAAAGTGAATGAATAGTCGCAAAAAAATTAACAGATTTAATCGATTTGGAGTGCCAAATTAGTAAAATTACTTGCTTGTAAGGCCTCTAACTCTTTTTTTGTAAACTTATAATAGCTAAACCAGCTTTGTAATTCATCGTCTTCAATAAGCTGGTGCTCTTTTAAGTTTAAGTACTGAGAGTAACAACGCGCCTTTAAAATTACTTGCGATAATGGCAATAAACTATCGCCTTTTTCTATCCCATTTACTAACTGCTGCATTACAGTGTTAAAGGGTAAGTATTTAAATGACATGGTTTCAATCACCTTGGCGCTAACAAGCAGTGATTTTTCATTCAGCAATGTCGTTAAAAATAGCGGGTCAGGTTTAAGCTCCAACAACGCGGTGTGTAGGTTTTTGTCACCTTCTTCACGAGCCCGCTGTATTTTGCGTTGCCATACTTGATCAAACACTTTTAAGTATAAGCGCACTAAGGCAATTTGCCCCACATTCAATAACATGCCTAGGGTAAATGCATGCATGGGGTTTAATCCATTAAGCTGAGCAAGCGTTTGTGCCGCAATAGCACATGACATAGTGCTATCTTTTAACCTGCGCTTTAATAGTGGAAATGGTACTGTGCTATTTGGCATCCAATGGCGCACCGCAAAAGTAGGCACTACCAATTGTAAGTTATCTAAGCCTAAATAACGTAATGCTAACGCTGGGGTATCTACTTTGACTGAGGTGCCTTTACTGCGTTGCTTACGATAAAAAGGTAAATTAACTAAGGTAATCAGCTCTCGTCCAAGCCAGTTTAAATCGTTAATTAGCGGCTCTAAACGACCGACCGATGCCGCGCGTGTTGCAAGAATATCAAGTATCGCGGGCACATTATCATCTATACCAACAGTGTCTTTGATGACTAAATCTATGTCTTCAAGACGTTTGGCCATCACGGTTTCAATAACCGTATGTAATTTTTGACTGGTTTTTGCCTGTAACTTTTGATGTGAAGTACTTTTTTGTTGACGCTTTTGCTGCGCGGCCACTTCCACTTCTAATAAAGTGCGCTTTTTAACGGGTTTACCATCATTAAGGTCTAAGGTATGAATAAAGCCTATTTGCTGATTAGCAAAACTATGACCCAGTAGCAAATCATGCGCTCGTTGGTGTAGCACGTTAACAATTCGCTGTTGCTGCAATGTATCGGTCATAAACTCTATCTTAAGGCAAAAAAGGAAAATAGCTTACAGGTATAAGCCTAGAAGCGCGTTAAAAAGTTATCAAGTAAGGCTAAGCCTTGCTCGGTCAAAATTGCTTCAGGGTGAAACTGCACGCCTTCAAGTGCGAGCTCGTTATGCAACAATCCCATAATTTCATCACGCAGCCCAGTTTTACTTTGTGTCCATGCTGTTACTTCTAGTTCTTTAGGCAATGAGTGTGCTTCAACAATTAAAGAATGGTAGCGGCACACTGTCAGCGGGTTGGGTAAACCTTTAAACATACCTTGATGCTGATGATAAATTGGCGATGTTTTTCCATGCATAACCTGTTTAGCGCGCACCACCTTACCACCTAGCACCTGAGCAATGGTTTGGTGCCCCAAACAAATACCTAATATAGGATAAGTTCCTTTAAATTGCTCTACAACAGATAACGATACTCCCGCTTCACTTGGGCTTTTAGGGCCTGGAGAAATCACAATATGATCGGGGTTTAACTGTTTAATTTCGCTCAGCGTTATTTGGTCGTTACGTTTTACCACCACTTCTTGATCTAATCGTTGAAAATACTGTACCAAATTGTAGGTAAACGAGTCGTAGTTATCGATCATTAAAAGCATGTATTAAAGTACTCAAAGTAATTAGGCGGATGGTTATTGCAGGCATATTCTAACTGAAGGCTTTGCAGGTGTCAGTGTTTTGCAGCCCAGCAAATACAAATAGCTCGCTTACAATCAGCAATGGTTGATTTATTTTAAATCAGCCCAAGCTCTATTATATGAGTAATTCAGTAGTTACAAACTGTCTATCAGTAAAGTGACCTGCATTATCCAAAAGCGCATTAAATACGTATAAACAAGGAGTAACCTATGTTAGGCGAAGACCATTCATTAACTAAAGACTTTCCTGATTACACGCAAACAATTGCAAAACTCAATGCAAATGATGAAAACTTTGCTACTAAAGCAAAACAATACAATGAAATCGATAAAGAAATTCGGGTACTTGAACTACAAGACTCACCTATCGATGACGAAGCTATGCAGCAGCTAAAGCACGACAGAATGGTATTAAAAGATTGGTTACATCAACAATTAACGAGTACTAATTAATCACTATTGCTTGGCGTCTATTAAATAATAGGCGCCAAAATTTAATTATCATTTCCCTCTCCTACCCTCTGCGAATCTATAATTTTAACCATTATGGTGCAAAAACATTGCTATTCGTTTAGCTTAAAGACAAGCTACCTTTATCTAAATTAAACAACGTTATTTTTTATGGCTAAATACTTACTCTCGATTGATCAAGGAACGACAAGCTCTCGGGCTATTTTATATAGCAAAGATGCACAGGTGATAGGGAGTGCTCAACAAACCTTCCCTCAGCATTTTGTAAAAAATGGTTGGGTTGAACACGACCCTGTAGATATTTGGCAAACTGTATTAACCAGCGTCAAAAACCTCTTAGCGCAGCAACAAGTAACTGCCGCCGACATAATTGCCATCGGCATTGCTAATCAGCGAGAAACTACTTTAGTGTGGAATAAAAAAACTGGGCAACCTATATATAACGCGATTGTATGGCAAGACCGACGCACTAGTGAATATTGCGATAGTTTACGCCATGCTGGGCATACAAAAATGGTGAATGATAAAACCGGTTTAGTACTCGACCCTTATTTTTCTGCAACCAAAGTTCGTTGGATTTTAGATAACGTCACCGGCGCTAAAGAGCAAGCACACGCAGATGAACTAGCATTTGGCACGGTAGATACCTACTTATTGTGGCAATTAACCGACGGTAAAGTGCACAAAACCGATGCCACTAATGCCTCACGAACTTTACTGTTTAATATTCATCAACAATGCTGGGATGAAGAATTACTGGCTTTATTTGATATTCCACTGGCTATGTTACCTGAGGTAATGGACTCAGCGGCTGATTTTGGGGTAACAAGCAGCGAGTTGTTCGGTAGTGAAGTTCCTATTTGTGGTATTGCAGGCGATCAGCAAGCGGCTTTAATTGGTCAAGCATGTTTTGAAGAAGGTATGGCAAAAAGCACCTACGGCACGGGCTGTTTTTTAATGCTTAACACTGGCGATAAAGCACTAAAATCAAGTAATCGTTTATTAACCACTCTTGCATATCGGCTCAACGGCAAACCAACCTATGCGATTGAAGGCAGTATTTTTATGGCGGGTGCCACCATGCAGTGGATTGTAGAAGGCCTAAAGCTATTAGAAAACGCAGGTGAAAGTGAAGCCCTTGTCAAAGATGTTCCCTTAGATCATGGGGTGTTTTTAGTCCCCTCGTTTACCGGCTTAGGGGCGCCCTATTGGGATGCAAATGCAAGAGGCGCTATTTTAGGCCTAACTCGAGACTCAGGCATTAGCACTATTGTGGCTGCGGCCTTGCAGTCGGTGGGTTATCAAACCAAAGATTTACAAAAAGCCATGGAGGGTGACGGACTTCGCCCCAGTATTTTAAGGGTTGATGGCGGCATGGCAAACAATAATTGGGCCATGGCATTTTTAGCTAACATTTTAGGCGCAAGCGTTGAACGCCCAACCTTAACCGAAACCACTTCATTGGGGGTTGCCTACTTAGCAGGGCTGCAAACTGGGGTGTATGAATCAACTGCGCAGCTTGCCAACATGTGGAAAAGCGATCGTCGCTTTGAACCAACCATGAGCAGTGAAGAGCGCAACGATTTATACGCAAAGTGGCTACATTGCATTGCACAAGTTAGACTTTCTAATAGTACTGACGACGAGAGTGACTAAACACAGGGAAATCTATGAGCGCACACGACAACGAATATGACTTACTCATTATTGGCGGTGGTATTAACGGCGCTGGCATTGCAGCCGATGCTAGTGGTCGTGGCTTAAAAGTACTCTTATGTGAGCAGAACGATTTAGCCTCTGCTACCTCTTCTAATAGCAGCAAACTTATTCATGGCGGGCTTCGCTATTTAGAGAATTATCAATTTAGATTGGTAAGAGAGGCCTTGCGTGAGCGTGAAGTACTGTTAAAAAAAGCACCGCATATTATGTGGCCACTGTCTTTTCGACTGCCGCACCAAGCACATTTGCGTTCGCCATGGATGATTCGCATGGGGTTATTTATTTATGACCATCTAGCCTGGCGTAATACTTTACCCCCTTCAAAGGCGATTGAGTTTAACAGCGATAGCGTACTTAAAAGCAGCATCACCCAAGGCTTTGAATACGCAGACGGCTGGGTTGATGACGCGCGCTTAGTGATTTTAAACGCACAAGCAGCGCATAACTTGGGCGCCACCATTGCAACACGCACGCGCTGTATTAAAGCCACCCGTAACGCAAACTATTGGGATGTAATTTTAGAGCAGCAAGCTAGCAAGCAACACCTAAATATTAAGGCTAAAAGTGTTGTAAATGCTGCAGGCCCTTGGGTCGCGTCATTATTTGAAGATGTATTTACCCAGCCCACACCACATACTGTTCGCCTTGTAAAAGGCAGTCACATTGTGGTGCCTCGAGTTCATAGCCAGCCGGTTGCCTATATTTTACAAAACGAGGATAACCGTATTGTATTTGTTATTCCTTATGAGCAAGATTACTCACTAATTGGCACCACTGATGAAGATTATTCCGGCGATATTGCTGATGTAAAAATTAGTGAGCAAGAAATCGAATACCTGATCAGTATTACTAATCATTACTTTAAAAAGCCAATAAGCAAAGCGGATATTGTGCACACGTTTAGTGGCGTGCGCCCGCTGTTAGATGACAAATCAACAGATGCTCAAGCGG
Source organism: Pseudoalteromonas sp. 11L1 (assembly GCF_055397545.1). Next base: position 525,009 of record NZ_AP041141.1, read on the forward strand.
TCACCCGCGATTACAAACTGATATTAAATAATGAAGCTGATCACGCCCCATTATTAAGCGTATTTGGTGGTAAAATTACCACCTATAGAAAGCTTGCAGAAAATGCCGTTAATAAATTAGCGCCTCTTTACCCAAAATTGAGTCGCTCGTGGACGAAAGACACTCCTTTACCAGGTGGCGACTTTAGTAACCAAGCATACCTTATCGCACAGTTAGAAAGCAGCTATTCTTGGCTGCCAATCGACACATTAAAACGTATGGCTCGCAGCTATGGCACGCTTAGCTATCAATTATTGGGTAAAAGCCAAGCAATCGGCGATTTAGGTTATCACTTTGGCCATGGCTTATATGCAAAAGAAGTTGATTACTTAGTAAACCATGAATGGGCAAAAAGCAGCGCAGATATATTGTGGCGCAGAACTAAGCTCGGACTACGCTTTACTGAAAAACAAGTCATTGCTCTGGCGCAATATTTAACTAAACATCCTGCTTGCCACAACTAAACTGCGATTAACTCGTTGCAACAAGGTGCTGTGTTAATGCGGCTTTTTCATCAGCCGAAAGCGTTTGCTTTGTTTTGCTGGCAAAGTCGTATCGCACCATGACAGTTTTACCAATTGCACAGCACTTATCTTGCTGCCAGGCTTCTTGGCGGATCACAAATGAGCTATTACCAATCTGCTCTATGCTGGTGTTAATTGTCACCTCATGAGCATAAAATAGCTCGCCGACAAACGACACTTCAACCTTAGCAATAATTAACTTCCAATTGTGAGGATTAAGATCAGGGGTAAAAAATTTAAAAATAGGTACTCGGGCTGCTTCAAACCAAACTGGGAGTACGGTATTGTTGATGTGTCCGAGTGCATCCGTTTCGCTAAAGCGCGGCATCACTTTTTCAGTAAACATAATAATCCATAATAATTAAACAGGTAACTCATGACGGACTTTATCCGCGTGTATGACAACGCGCTCAGCAGTGACTTTTGTGATAACTTTATCACTACCTTTTCTCAAAGCCCGCATATTAAACAAGGGATGACATCGGGCGGCGTTGATCTTAATAAAAAAGATAGCCACGACCTGCACTTAAACAATCATCCTGAATACGCAGAACAATTAAAACATATTCAACAAACCACTGCACAGTATGTTTTTAAATACATTGAAGAACATATTTTTATGATGATTGGGGCATTTGGCTTAAAAGTGTATCACCCAAAAACAGGCCAGCCGGTAGATTTGACTCATGCCAATTATGACGAAGTAGGTAAACCACAACTTCCTTTATTGGTGCAGCAAATTTTTAGGCTCGGTAATATTCAAGCACAAAAATATGAGGTCAATAAAGGGGGCTATCCGTATTGGCATAGTGAGGTGTATCCGCAGTTACAACATAATGAAGCCCTGCACCGGGTATTGTTATTTATGTTTTATTTAAATGATGTTGAAGAAGGCGGAGAAACCGAGTTTTATTATCAAAATCGTAAAATAACCCCTAAAAAAGGCAGCATGGTGGTTGCTCCAGGATATTTCACGCATACACATAGAGGCAATAAGCCAGTATCAAATGATAAGTATATTTTAACCTCATGGGTTTTGTTTAATCGAGCAGAGCAAATATATGGAACGCCACAAAGCTAGGTAATCAGCCAATAAAAAAGCCATAAGTAATTTTTACTTATGGCTTTAAAAAGTATTGAATAAATAAGAGATTAACCTAGTAGCTCATCAAACAAATTAAATAGCGTGTCCATTTCTTCTAGAGTGTTGTAGTGCATGCAACCAATGCGTACTACGCCGCCCTTATCAAGCACACCCAGTTGTTTGCATAAACCTTGGGCGTAAAAATTACCATCCCATACACATACATGCTGTTTGCCCAAAAATTCAGACACTTGGCGAGGCTCTAACCCTTCAAAGGTCAGTGCAAACGTAGGGGTACGCTCACTTAAGCGAGCTAAGTCATCAATACCAAACAATTTAATACGCGGGTAATTAACCAGGCGTGTTAAAAAGTATTCACTAAGCGCCATCTCGTGTTGTTTCGTTTTTTCAAACGCAACACGCAGTTTTTCTCGGCGTGAGTGACTGTCATCAAGTTCGCTAATTGCCGCAATGTAATCAACCGCCGCAATAAAGCCCGCTAGTGCTTCAAAACTTTGGGTACCAGTTTCCCAACGACCAGGAGCAATATCTTTCGCTGGCTCTACTTTATAAGGTGTAAACCCTTCTAAGTGCGAAGCTTTACCGTATACCATACCTAAGTGCGGACCAAAAAACTTATATGCAGAACACGCTAAAAAGTCACAATCTAATGCTTGCACATCGATTAGTTCATGAGGGGCATAATGCACAGCATCAACATACACCAATGCACCGACATTGTGCGCAAGCTCTATAATGCGTTTAATATTGTTAATAGAGCCAGTGGTATTTGAGGCATACGTAACGGCAACTAATTTAGTGTTAGCGTTTAATAAGCTTTCAAAATGCGCCATATCTAAACTGCAATCGGCTTCGTTAATTAGCGCTGTGTTAACCACTGCACCTTTATCTTCAGCGGCTTGCTGCCAAGACGATACATTTGAAAAATGATCTGCATTGGTCACAATAATTTCATCGCCTGCTTGCCAACTGCGTGAAATCGCGCGGCTGAAGCTAAACGTAAGGCTGGTCATATTAGGGCCAAATACAATATTTTGTGCACTAGGGGCATTTAACAAATCAGCCGCCGCTTGACGCGCATTAGCCATCAGTTCAACCGTTTTGTCACTTGAGAAAAACGCACCGCCCAAGTTTGAATTATAATGCCCTAAATAAGCAGTCATGGCACTGAGTACCGGTTGTGGTACTTGTGAGCCACCTGGTCCATCTAAAAACACCGGGGACTTGCCATCAACCGTTTGCATTAAAGCGGGAAATTGCGCGCGCAATTGCATTAAATTCATTTTATTTCTCTTAAGCAGTTAGTACAAAACAATCCAGGTAACCTGGTTTATTGGCATCAATTTTGTTCATTGGCGTGGCGTTATGCCATACCTGACGATCATTAATTAGTGCAAACATGCCGTCTTTTATTTCCATTTTAAAACACGGTTCTGCTTGTTGGTTTTCATAAACCAATAGCTCACCGCCTTCTAAATTTTCATGAGAAACACCACATACGCATACATGGTCAAACCCGTCTTGATGCACACCTTCAGGGGCTGCTGGCGTGTCGCTATCAATCGCAAGCATTCTAAATTGGTGAATTTCAATATCACGATCTACATCAATACCGGTAATCGCACAAAATTCGCTAACAATATTTTTCATACCCTCAGACTCAAGCAAGCTTTGCTCTAAATTTTCGTAAGTACGTTCAACATTACCTTGAAAGGTATTAATTGAATCGTCTTGCACAAACGCTTTAGTCGCTTGAAGGTTGAGCTCATCATTTTGTAGTTTAACTACTGAATAACGGCGTTTGCGAAACGCACCATCTGCATATGGGTTTGCAGGTAAGTTATCAAAAGAAGGCTTAACCAAATCAATGTTGGCTTGGTTAATAAAACGAAGTTGCAGTAAATTCTGGTTGTTTAATGCGGTCATAAAATCCTGCTTATAATAATGATAATATTGGCAGGGATTTTAATGCATATAGCGAGGATTTTTTGCTTTATTATCCAACTCAAAAGCAAATAATAATTAAATTTAATTCAATATAAGATTATTAAAGCATGAATAATCCAAATTAAATTTAAACGATAAAAAACCCGCCGAAGCGGGCTTTTCATTCAAACTCTATTAATTATACAGCTTGCTGAATAATTACGTTGTCTGCTTTTTTAGTGTACTGAGGCATACGGTGGAAGTTCAAGTAACGGTAGGTATCTGCTGCCGTTGCATTGATTTTCGCTGCATATTCTTGGTACTCAGCCGGAGTAGGTAATTTACCTAAAATTGCCGCTACTGCTGCCAGCTCTGCTGAAGCTAAGAACACATTTGCGCCTGTACCTAAACGGTTAGGGAAATTACGTGTTGAGGTAGACACAACAGTTGCTTTATCTGCAACACGTGCTTGGTTACCCATACACAGTGAACACCCAGGCGTTTCAATACGTGCTCCAACACGACCAAAGATACCGTAGTAACCTTCGTCCGTAAGCTGGTCTTTGTCCATCTTCGTTGGTGGTGCAACCCAAAGCTGTGTTGGGATACGACCTGTAAAACCATCGAGTAATTTACCCGCGGCGCGGAAGTGACCAATGTTAGTCATACAAGAACCGATGAATACCTCATCAATTTTCTCGCCTGTTACGTCAGATAGTAAACGCGCATCATCAGGGTCATTTGGCGCACACAGTACTGGCTCTTTAATGTCAGCTAAGTCGATTTCAAGCACATGCTTGTACTCTGCATCTTTGTCCGCTTCCATTAGTTCTGGGTTAGCTAGCCATTCTTGCATTGCTGTAATGCGGCGCTCAATCGTACGAACATCGCCGTAACCCTCAGAAATCATCCACTTAAGCATAACAATGTTAGACTCAAGGTATTCGCTGATCGACTCTTTAGAAAGCTTAACAGTACAACCTGCTGCTGAGCGCTCTGCTGATGCATCTGATAGTTCAAATGCTTGCTCAACAGTTAAGTGCTCAACTCCTTCAATTTCTAGTATACGACCAGAGAACTCGTTGATTTTACCTTTCTTCTCAACCGTTAATAGCCCTTCTTTAATACCGTAGTAAGGGATGGCATGAACGAGGTCACGCAACGTGATACCAGGCTGCATTTCACCTTTAAAACGAACCAAAATCGATTCAGGCATATCAAGTGGCATAACACCTGTTGCTGCTGCAAATGCGACCGCACCTGAACCCGCTGGGAATGAAATACCTAATGGGAAACGAGTATGTGAATCACCACCGGTACCTACGGTGTCTGGTAATAACATACGGTTCAACCATGAGTGAATTACACCATCACCAGGACGAAGCGATACACCGCCACGGTTCATGATGAAATCAGGAAGTGTATGATGCGTATTTACGTCAATTGGTTTAGGGTAAGCCGATGTATGACAGAAAGACTGCATGGTTAAATCTGCAGAGAAGCCTAAACAGGCTAAGTCTTTAAGCTCATCACGTGTCATAGGACCGGTGGTATCTTGCGAGCCAACCGTAGTCATTTTTGGTTCACAGTATTGGCCTGGGCGAATACCGGCAACATTACATGCTTTACCCACCATTTTTTGCGCAAGCGTAAAGCCTTTATCTGACACTTCAGTAACTGCTGGTACTTTAAATACGTCAGTTGCACCTAAACCCAGTGATGTACGTGCTTTGTCTGTAAGACCGCGACCAATGATCAGTGGAATACGACCACCAGCACGAACCTCATCAAGAATGACGTCTGATTTAAGTGTGAACGTAGAGATCACGTCATCAGTACCGTGACGTTTAACAACCCCTTCATAAGGGTAAATGTCGATTTGGTCACCCATGTTGAATTCATCAACATTTAATTCGATTGGTAATGCACCCGAGTCTTCCATTGTATTAAAGAAAATAGGCGCAATCTTATTACCTAAACAGACACCACCTACGCGCTTATTTGGTACAAATGGGATATCAGCACCCATAAACCAAAGCACAGAGTTAGTTGCTGATTTACGTGAAGATCCCGTACCAACAACATCACCTACGTAAGCAAGTGGTAAGCCTTTAGTTTTTAATTCTTCGAGCTGGGTAACTGGACCTACTTCACCGTTTTTATCAGGGTTAATGCCATCACGTTCTGTTTTAAGCATCGCTAGTGCGTGAAGTGGAATATCAGGACGTGACCATGCATCTGGGGCTGGCGATAAGTCATCAGTGTTTGTCTCACCAGTGACTTTAAATACAGTAACCGAGATCTTTTCAGCAACAGCTGGCTTATTAGTAAACCATTCTGCGGCAGCCCAAGACTCAATGATTTGTTTGGCGTATGTATTACCTGCTTTTGCTTTTTCTTCTACATCGTAAAACGCATCAAACATTAATAATGTGTTTGAAAGACCCTTAACTACGATTGGCGCTAACGCTTCGTCATCAAGTAGGTCAACCATTGGCGCGATATTGTAGCCACCAAGCATAGTACCTAGCAATTCAGCTGCTTTTTCTTTAGAGATAAGTGGAGAAACGGCTTCACCTTTAGCAACAGCCGCTAAAAAACCAGCTTTAATATAGGCTGCATCATCAACACCCGGCGGTACACGATTGATTAGTAGTTCTAGTACGAACTCTTCTTCACCTGCAGGTGGGGTTTTAATTAGCTCAATAAGATCAGCCGTTTGCTGAGCATCTAATGGCGCTGGTACGATACCTAACGCGGCACGTTCTTCTACGTGTTTACGATATTCTTGTAGCACAGTATTGCCCTCTTGGTGACGTGAAAGTATTCGGAAGTGTTTATAAAACAAACCATAACCCAATACTTATAGTATTCTAACGCTCGATTATAAAGCTTTTATGCATAGATTAAAATCCATCCACTTAGGCAGCTAGTTATACCGATTATTAATAATATGAATAGTGGATTTCATAAAATCAACTTTCATGAATACTTATTAACAGCCATAAAAAAACCCAGCCTAAGCTGGGTTATTTGTAAAGTAGTAGTACTATTTACGTTTAACTTTTACGCGCTCAACGGTTGATATATGCGCTTCAACACGGCGATTTTCTGCGTGTGCTTCTGCCGTATTCGCTTTATTTACAAGACGCTCCTCACCATAACCTATTGTACTGATACGCTCTCTTGAAATACCATCTTTTACTAACTCATCGGCAACATCGTCGGCACGCTTTTGAGAAAGCTTTTTATTGTAGCCAGCATCACCCACTGCTGAAGCATGACCCTCAAGTAGTACAGTTGTATCTGTATACTCTTTCATGAATTTTGATACCGCAGCTATATCATCAAAATATCTTTGTTTAACAATGGCTGAGTCATGTGGGAAAGTGACTAATAGCTTAGTAGTTACTTTAGACTCTTCGTATAAAGTGCACCCGTCACTATCAACTGCATCTGTTACTGGTGTGTTGGCGCATTTGTCATTAGCATCAATCACGCCGTCGTTGTCACTATCTAGAGGAGCAACTACTGCAGCTTCAACTACAGGCTCAGGAGCAGGCTCAACTGGTGCTACTGGTGCTGATTTCTGGCCAAAGAAGTAGTTAATACCTAACTTTGCGCCAACATCTGTGTAGCCTTTATCTAAACCTTGGTAAACACTGGTTTCAGCATTTACAAAGAAGTTGTCTGTAACAAAGTGTCGGTAACCTACACCTGCATTTACAAACGTGTTGTCATCAACAACATCAATATCTTTCAAACCGAATAAACCGTAAAAAGGACCGCCGCCAAAGTGGTAAAGCGCATCAATACCGTAACGTTCGCCGTCAATATCGTTGCGGTTGTTAAGTACTTTATCATGTGCATTGAAGTCTAGGTCTGCGTATTCTAAACGCGCGCTCCAGTAATCATTAAAGCGGTAACCTAATTCAGCACCCCAACCTGTTGACTCATTAACGTCAAGGCCAGCTTGATCACGCATGTTTTTCCACGAAGCATCGTAGTAGTCACCGAACGCACCGATGTAAAAACCTTCTTGTTCGGCAGCAAAAGTTGATGCGCTAGTTGCAGCTAACGCAATGGCAATTGTAAGTGATTTCAATTTCATTGTTTTCTTCCCATTTTAACAACTAAAAATGTAGCTAAGCATTGCTAGCCCTTCTAACTTACCTATACAGTAACTGAGCCTTTGTTAATCAATACTTAACGCAAATATATTTTTCCAATATCTAGGATAATAAAACTAGCCCATAAAAAATGTTACTGAACAAAGACTAGTTCAAAAAGCAAACAATCGCTTTAAACCCCATACGATCACTGGCCTTTATAGGTATCATGGTATCACCCGCTCATAGTTTGCTCTATGAATGAACATCGCCGTGGTAAAAAATGACCTTTTATATTCATTTTCAAATGCAAAAACCAGCACTTAAGTACCACAAAAAGTACGATAATTCTTATCATCTTCGGGCGGCTGTTGAAACTCTGTAGCTTGCATATTGCTTGTGTAAGGGCTCGACATCACTTTGCTAAAACGACTGAGTAGCTCACTATCCCCATGCGTAGTGTACTGAGAAATAATCTCTTCAATAATATGATTACGAGGAATCACACCCGGATTGGCTTGTCGCATCACTTGATAGCTGTGCTCATTAGTTCGTGTTTGCCATTTCTGCGCCCAAGAGGCGAGTACTGATGGTATTTCAGCTTGCCCATTTAACGACTCAGTTAACGCATTAAAAGTATTGGTATAATCAAGCTGGTATTCTTTTAATAACCCTAGCAACTCTCCCACCAGCTCATTATCTTTAGCATCAGCTATTGTTAGCCCTAACTTTTGTGCCCACATAGCGCTAAATTGCTGATTAAATTGGGTCGAAAAATCTGCAATGATAGGTGTCAGCATTGCTACGGCTTGCTCATCGTCGTCACTTATTAGTGCCATTAGACTCTCTGCTAAGCGAGCACAGTTCCAACTCGCCATGTTTGGCTGATTACCAAATGCGTAACGCCCTTGCTTATCAATAGAGCTAAACACGGTATCAAAATCAAACTGGTTCATCATGGCACATGGACCGTAATCTATGGTTTCACCACTAATTAAGGTGTTGTCGGTATTCATTACCCCATGAATAAACCCCACCCTCATCCAACTTACGATTAAGTTAACTTGATTGGTTATCACTGCGGCTAGAAAATCCAAGTATCGCTGGGCGCCAGTGCTGTTAATTTCAGGGTAATGTCTTTGAATGGCTAAATCGGCTAAGTTTTTTAGACTGGTCAAATCGCCTTGGGTAGCTAAATATTGAAACGAGCCTACTCGAATATGGCTACTCGCGAGTCGCGTTACAATAGCGCCAGGTTGAGGTGGGTTACGATAAACAGTTTCACCACTACCAACCACGGCTAAACAACGCGTTGTTGGAATGCCAAGCGCATGCATTGCTTCGCTCATTACGTACTCGCGAATGGCGGGACCTAATGCACAGCGCCCATCTCCACCACGCGAGAATGGCGTAGCGCCAGCGCCTTTTAATTGCACATCCCAAAGCTGGTTTTTATCATCACTAATCGCGCCAAGTAAATGCGCTCGGCCGTCTCCTAAGCGTGGAGAAAAATGACCAAACTGATGACCCGAATACCCTAATGCAACTGCAGAAACTGCTTGAGGTTCATTTCCACTGAATATATTTGCCCGAGAATCGGCATTCACTTGTATATTAAATTGTTCGGCTAAGGGCTCATTCCATAACAATAACTGTGGCGCTGTCACCTTGGCTGGATGATCGCTAATTGCAAACCCCTCACCAATGTCGGTATACCTTGGCACTAATTTCATGTTTAATCCTATTGTTTTTGGCTGATACCTACGCGATTGTCGCCGACACCATAAGCGACAATTAAGCTTAGCTCTTGCATGCTTAAGCCGCTTTGCTGCTGCAGTTCATTAAAGAATGCCTGCGCCGCACTTAGTGACTTTTTAGTTTGCAATCCACCATCTATAATTTTATGTGCACGCAAATAGCTTTCTACGTCTCTTGAAAGTAAAAAAGTATCTTTTCCTAAGGCGCGCAGCGCATAAGGGCCGGTATTACCACCCAGCCTCGCACCATGCTTTTTTAAATACGCCCACAAGCCAATAATATCTTCACTTGGCCAGTTAGCAATAAACTCACTAAAGCTGCCGTGTTGCTCTGCAACTTCGTGGATCATATACGCATTATCAGTAATGGTTTTTACTTTTTTATAATTGCGCACAATCCGTTCGTCACTGGCTTTTTGTTCTAAAATGTCTGGTGGCATCATCAATAATTTTTCAACACTGAAATCCCAGAAAACCTCTCTAAATCCGGCCCACTTACTGTTGATCACCGACCAATAAAAACCACTTTGAAAAACTTTCCGAGTAAATTCTTCTAGCCAATCATCATCACTTAATGTGACGAGTTGCTTTGTTGATAAAGGTTTTGAGAGTAACAATTTAAGCATTTTTTCAGAGCCCTTTCGCTCCACTGCACGCTTATAAATATCGCTAAATTTTTCCATCTGCTTAATACCTTACTTCGACCATGAAACTAGTTTACGAGAAAAGCAGCCAATACGTAACCGTTGCTATTATCGATGAACTATTCTGTATTTAGTCACTTGACACCTAGACGGCTAAAGTGGTTTAATCGCCACACTTACCCTATTACATTGTATTTGCTGATTGATTTTTCAATAGCAAGTGCAAAGGGCTGGAAGAGGTGCGTTATTCAGGTAGCGTATGTTAGGAGCGCAAACTCCATTGAGCATACGTGAGGGGAATTAACGCCGAGAGGTAACACTTTTTTGTGAAAGGTTACTTCGGGCGACTAGGTTGAATCCTAGCGACTGTCACCAATAACATATTTGGTGGAGAGCTTCTGGTCTTAGTATAATAAGGCCGTGCGCCCTATTATTTAAGCCCATTCGCTCTTCGAATTATAAATACATTCAAAGAGTCAGGCACCCTAAATACCCGCCAATAACTCGACGAATGCCCTATAAGTTCGTGAGAGATGATCAACAACTTCAATATTAACAATTTCCATTTATGGACTGCGCTGATCACCCCATTTGATCAAAATGGCCTAGTTGATTACGCAACCTTAGACACCTTGGTGGCCGAACAAGAAGCCGCTAACAACGGCATTTTATTACTTGGTAGCACTGGCGAAGGGTTAGCCCTGACCCTAAAAGAGCAGCAAGCCATCGTAGAGCATGTCTGCCAATTAGAGCCGAGCGTCCCGCTTATGGTCGCAGTCGGTGGTAGTAACTTAAAGCAGCAGCTTGAATGGGTTAACTACTGCAACCAACTGCCTATTCATGGTTTTTTACTTGGCTCGCCTTTGTACGCCAAACCCGGTGCAGTGGGGCAAACCCATTGGTTTGAAAGCCTGCTCAATGCCAGTTCTCATCCTTGTATGCTTTATAACGTACCAGGACGTAGTGCGGTTAGCATTCCCATTGCAACCATTGAAAACCTCAAACAACATAAAAATTTATGGGCACTCAAAGAAGCCAGTGGCTGTATTTCTCAATTTGAAGCCTATCGACAAGCAGCGCCTGAATTAGCCATTTTTAGTGGTGACGATGCCCTCATGCCTTATTTTGCCCAAGCAGGTGCAAAAGGTTTAGTGTCGGTTGCAGCCAATGCATGGCCAGTGCAAACCCATGAGTTTGTAAAGCGCAGTTTAAGCGGCCAACACCCTAATCTTTTTGTCCAGTGGTCTAGCGCTATCAATAGCTTATTTTCAGTAGCAAACCCTATCCCAGTCAAAGTGTTAATGCATTTACAAGGGCGTATTAGCAGTCCGCATTTACGTCCACCTTTAACACACCTTGAGCTGACACATACAGATGACATTTCATCGGCAAACAACACCATTTTATCTTGGCATTAAATACAGGTTTTTATAATGAGCTGGTTAGAACTATTAAATAATTTAGAAACGGGCGCGGTTCGCGCAGCAACACAAGACGAAAACGGCCAATGGCACGCTAACGTAGAAGTAAAGCAAGGCATTTTAGAGGCATTTAAAAACGGCACTAACATGGAGTTTCCTGGTGGCTTTGTTGATAAACATAATCTAGCGCCGCAATGCTTTGAAGCCACAGCAGGCGTTCGCATGGTGCCAGGTGGTTCAAGCGTACGCCGTGGTGCACATGTTGCCAATGGCACTATTATTATGCCACCTGCGTACGTAAATATTGGCGCCTTCATTGACGAGGGCACTATGGTAGATAGCCATGCATTGGTTGGCTCATGTGCGCAAGTGGGTAAAAATGTTCATTTGAGCGCCGCGGTACAATTAGGCGGGGTACTTGAGCCCATTGGCGCAAGCCCTGTGGTCATAGAAGACGATGCATTTATCGGTGCAGGCTGTGTGATTGTTGAAGGCGTGGTAGTTAAAAAAGGCGCGGTACTTGCCCCTGGTGTTCGCTTATCTGCAACCATCCCTGTTTATGACTGCGTTAATGAGCGTCAGCTTGATAAAGGCGAAGCAATCCCTGAATACGCGATTGTGATCCCAGGCTCTCGCCCTGCGTCAAATGACTGGGCCCGTGATCAAGGCTTGAGTATGTCGTGTGCCTTAATTGTTAAATACCGGGACGAGCAAAGTGACGCGTCATTATTGCTTGAAGAGGTTTTACGTTAATGACCTTTTTGAGCACGCCCGTTAAAAGCGCTATTGATGAGCTTTCGAGTAAACTCGATACTCCATTTTTTGTCTACGACCTTGACTCACTAGATGCGCATCTTGCGCACTTAGTGGCGCAAACCGAAGTAAAGCTTTGGTATGCGGTTAAAGCCAATCCCCTATCTAAAGTGATACAAAGTTTAGATAACTCAGGTTTTAACTTTGATGTCGCCAGTAAAGGCGAACTTGAGCAAGTACTTGCCCAAGGAATTAACAGCGAGCGCGTGCTCAACACGGGCCCTGCTAAAAGCCCAAGCCAAATTAAACACTTTATTGAGCGCGGTGTACGCATATTTGTGGCAGAAAGTCTTAATCAGGTGCGTTGGTTAAACGAACAAGCCGATGCCCAGCAGTGCCAGTTGCAAGTATTACTGCGTGTTCAATTACGCTGGCCCGAGGGTGATAAAAACCCACTTGGTGGTGATAGCCTTACTCCATTTGGCTTAGGGTGCGATGAATGGCAATCGCTCAATACTAAAGCCTACACAGCATTGAGCTTTGATGGCCTACATATTTTTCAGTGGGGTAACATGCTCAGCAGCGACAAACTTGCAGATCTGTGGTCGCAAATGATTACGCCGTTGAGGCAACTTGCTGAGCATTTAAATATAAACCTGAATATTTTAGATTTAGGTGGCGGTTTAGGTATTCCTTACACCCTTAATGACCCGACTTTAAGCTGGGATGCATTAATAGCAGCCCTTGCAAAGATTAAACGCGATGCAGGTGTTAAGGAGCTTTGGATGGAGCTTGGCCGTTACGCGGTTGGCGAATGCGGCCACTACGCCACACCTGTGGTTGAGCGCAAATTAAACTACGGCCAACAGCAGGTAATTATGAGCGGCGGTATTAATCACTTATTGCGCCCTGCGGTTACTAATCAAGACTTTCCTGCGCGTTTATTACGAGATTCAAACGCAGCAAACCAAGCAATGAGCCTATACGGACCTTTATGTACAGCACTAGACTGCTTAGGGGAGCATCAATTACCGAGCGATTTAAATGAACATGACTGGCTGGTGTTTAGTCAATGCGGTGCTTATGGTTTTACCGAAAGTATGCCGTACTTTTTGTGCCATGAACTGGCCGGTGAATATGTTATACACCATGGCGAAATCAACTGTATTCGCCAAGCAGAAGATGCAAGCCACTACTTGAGGTAATAAAAATGAATAACACCACAGCTATAAGCCAGGAAAATATTGTAGTTGGTGAAGTGGCAAATGGCCTACCACTGACTATTCCTGTCTATCGTTTAAAGGGCGATGGCACAGGCCCAAGTGTGTATATACAAGCTAATATGCATGGTGCCGAAGTACAAGGTAACGCGGTTATTTATCAGCTACTTGAACAGCTAAAAAACCTTAATTTAAAAGGTGACATTACCTTAGTCCCCTACGCTAACCCCATTGGCTGTAATCAAAAATCGGGCGAATTTACGCTTGGCCGATTCGATCCTATTACGGGGACTAATTGGAATCGTATGTATCACTGTAATAATCAGCTTGCATCACAGTTTGCAAAGCAATACTGCGACGCTGACGATACAGCTCTAAAAACAGCATTTAAAACCGCGTTAATTAATGATGTTGAGCAGCAACTTAATGGCCCAGACTATCGTTTAACAACCGGTAAACGCATAGCGCTAAACTTACAAAGACTAGCGCATCAGGCTGATATTGTTTTAGATTTACACACTGGCCCTATTTCTAGTCAGCACTTATATTGTCCTGAATATGCCACAGAAAGTGCCCGTTACTTTAATATTCCCCATGTGCTAGTGATCCCTAATGACTTTGATGGGGCAATGGATGAAGCGAGCTTTTGTCCATGGTGGCAACTTAGCGAGCAACTTGCTCAGCAAGGCCGAAATTTTAACGTACAAGTTGAAGCCTTTACGGTAGAGCTGGGAAGCCAAGAAAAAATAGGTTTAAGCGCGGCACTAGACGATGCCAATAGTATTTTAAGTTATTTAAATCATAAGCAAGTATTTGTTGATGCCTCCTACAAGCCAAAGGTGATGACAAGGTATGGCTGCCAACTAAATGATTATATTGCTTACTATGCACCTATGGGTGGCATGGTTGAATACTTAGCCCCTCTTGGTGGGCACATTAAAGCGGGCGAACCTATAGCTAAAATACTGCGAATGGAACGCTACCTAAGCGAACAACCACTGCAAACATTAATCTTTGATCTTGATGCAATTGCGATATTGCATTTTGCCTCAGCTAGTGTGAACCAAGGAACTGAACTTTATAAGTTTTTTACAAACGTTTTTGAGCTTTAGCTCACCCCTTCTCATTGCGTGAGAGTCTAACTAGCGAGCTATTAGCTAGTTATCCAGTAAAAGCGACTTAGGTCGCTTTTCTTTTTGCTTTATTAAAGTTCAGGACAAATTCACCGTATACGTGTTAAAAATGCGTTATAATCACAACAAATCTGTTACTTCCCTCACTTACAAAGGAATTATAATGAGTTGGCGCCACTGGATACTACTCTCAACATTACTAAGTACTGCTGTTATTGCTGAAGAAACAGCAAAAAACGAGCAAAACAATGAACTTGAGCTGGTTAAACAATGTATATTAAATGAAGTGATAGGTGGAGACGGTAAGCAAACCCTCGATCAATTGCGCGAAAAATGCTCTGCAGTTGAAGAAAGCAAGCAGCTAACAGCTATCGATAAACGCCAAGCCCGTGAAGCGGTTGGCAAAAAGAATCGTAATGTAATTACGCCGCATAAACGTAATTATATTTTACCGGTTTCATATATGTCGAACCCAAACACTCGTCCGTTTGATGGATTTGCAGAATTAACCGATAAAAAAGATGGCGACCCTCTCGATAACCTAGAAGCTAAATATCAGTTATCAATTAAAGTACCTTTGTATGATGAGTTTGCCGACTCAGACCAAGCTATATTTTTTGGCTTTACTCTGCAGTCATACTGGCAAGTATACAACGACGATATTTCTTCTCCCTTTCGAGAAACTAATTACGAGCCAGAAATTTTCTGGATTAATTACTTAGACCCTGAAAACGTTTTATGGGGCGATGAAATGGCAATAGCCATTGGTATTTCGCATCAATCTAATGGCCGTAGTCAGCCAAACTCGCGTTCTTGGAACCGTATTTATGCCGATTTCATTTGGGAAAATGACGGCTTTGTATTTAGCTTTAAGCCTTGGTACCGCATTCCTGAAAATGAAAAGCCTGCGCCGTTAGATGCACGAGGTGACGATAACCCTGATATCTATAAATACATGGGTTACTTTGAATTTGGTGGCGCGTATCGCTTTCACGATCATGAATTTAGTTTTATGACTCGTAATAATTTAAATTCAGATAACCGCG
Organism: Pseudoalteromonas sp. 11L1; assembly: GCF_055397545.1. Next base: position 540,686 of record NZ_AP041141.1, read on the forward strand.
GGGCAATTCAGCTTGATTGGTCATTCCCTCTATGGGGAAGAGTACGCGGCTATGCGCAGTACTTTAATGGCTATGGTGAGAGTTTAATAGACTATAACGCCGATATTGAACGCTTTGGTGTCGGTATATTACTGACTGACTTACTGTAATAACCGCTAATAAAAAAGCCAAGCAACTCGCTTGGCTTTTTCGTTTATTCTTATTACTTTTTAACCACAAACTGCCCTTCAAACTGAGCAACTATTTGATCACCATCAAAAATGGTTACTGGCACTAAATAGCTCGCCTTACCCGCCTCTTGTAACTCTATTAAGTTACCTTTGCAGGTTTGAATATCAACACAGCCTTTAGGGTCGGTATTCAGTGGTTTTAAATATTTAATATTAGCATCGGCTAACACTATATTACCCTCAAGTCCGGCTTCTTTTAATGCTAAGTACGTTGCTCCCCAACCCGTTAGTGTAGCTAGGCTATAAATAGAGCCTGCAAACATGGTGTTGTGTAAGTTTAAGTTAGCATTTAAATCTGCACGAGTAGTAAATTGCCAATCAGTGTAGCTTTCTACTTTTATCCCCATTGCATCACTAATAGGGATTGATTCACGCCATGTATTTTGCAGTACTTGAGTCCAATTAGGGTGACGAAACCAACCTGGCTCACTCGGCTTGAGCTTAACCATTTTATAATGTTGAACATCACCATAGGCTAAATGCGCTTTTTCTTTATTTTCGTAGCCATGGCGCTGATAAAATTCCAGAGCACGTTCGCGAGCAAACAGCACTAATTCATCAGCATCTTGATTCCACGCTATTTTTTCTAGCTCATGTAATAAGCGGCTACCAATATGTTGATTACGGTTACCCTCTGCAACCGCCATATAACGTACTTGAGCTTGTTGCTGATTATTAAAGTGCAAACGCGCCACACCCAATACTTCACCTGCTTTATTTTTAATAAAGCGGTGTTCAGCTTCTTGCTCTAAATCGTCTTGCTCAGAACCACGAGGCTCGCCCCATGGTGCACGTAAAACTTGCCAGCGTAATTGATAATAGGCTTGCCAGTCTTCACTACTTTGAGGGGTGCTCACTTGAAACATACAGACTCCATAAATTAAAAATGTAAAAATATTGCGCTGTGCATTTTGTGAAAAACACCATACTCGATCTGGGTAAAACTGCAAATACGACTTTGGTTTCCTATAAATGACTGTAAAAAATTAATGACAAAATCGATTGCGCTTTACCCCTGCTGGTTTATGCTCAATACCATGAATAAATATATCCATGGTAGCAGTGGCCTGATCAGCAGGCACTTTATTGAGCATAGTTCATCGCTAGGCCAGTTACTTTATTGGCATAATCAACATGGCATAAATATACAAGTTCGAGAGCATCAACAGCTGCGCTGGCTGCTTATTAACAACACCTTGCAATCAGTTATTTTAACCCGGAGTCCACAAGTATTACTGTTTCCTCACCTTGCCTATTTAGCAACAGTTTGGCAGCAACGACCAGCACCTAAAAAAATACTTGAGCTCGGTTTAGGTGGTGGTGCTATACGCAACTACCTGTTAAAACAGTACCCTCGAGTACAGCTGACTTCAGTAGAAAAAAACCCTCATATAATTGACTGTTATCAAGATTTTTTTGCCCTTAATGAACAGGGCCAAATTTACTGTGAAGACGCACAAACAGTTTTAAAGTCAGCGGTGAATATAGATTGGATTATTTTAGATTTATTTAGTGAACTAGACGCCCCTAGATTCTTATTTGATTTATGTTTTTATCAAACAATTTATGAGGCGCTTGCTCAGCGGGGCATCTTATTTATTAACTTTTTATCGCAACATAGCTCCCAACTTACGCAGCTACAACTTGTGCTTAAGCGCGTGTTTGGGGGAGCCGTTAGTATTAAAAAGATCACCGGATTTGTGAATCACATTGTGGTTGTAGAAAAAACACTTTAAGCGGTTAAATTAAAGGTAACCGGACCGTCGTTACATAAACTAACCTGCATATCGGCTGCAAATACACCGGTAGCGACCTTTATACCGAGTAATTTAGCCTGCTCAACAAAGTAATTATATAATGCTTGCGCTTGATCTGGTGTGGCTGCCGATGAAAAACTAGGACGCATGCCTTTTTTGGTATTAGCTGCAAGTGTAAATTGCGATATGACTAATAGCTCGCCTTGTATGTCTTTAAGACTGAGGTTCATTTTATCGTTTTCATCACTAAAAATTCGATAATTACTGACTTTGTGCAATAGTTTATCAGCAACACGCTCATCATCTTCTTTTTCAACACCAAGCAGTAATACAATACCTTGCTTTATTTCGCCAACAATCTGTTTTTCTATTGCTACGTTAGCGTGTGTTACCCGTTGAATTAGTCCTTGCATTTATTCACTACCCTCTGCTTGTTGCTCTTTTTTATTGTAATGTTGCATGTTAATACACACAGTAAATTCAGCACCTAGTAGCACGACTACCCACGACAAGTATACCCATACAAACAAAATAGGAATGGTTGCTACCGCACCATAAATCACTTCGTATGATGGAAAATGGCTAATGTATAAAGCAAAGCCTTTTTTGGTTAACTCAAATAACATTGCAGCAAACAGTGCACCAGGAATAGCGGCCCTAAATGAAACTCGCGTATTCGGCACTAAGGTATACAGCATGATAAAACCTGCCATAGAAATAGCATAAGGGAGTAGTTTTAATAAAAAACCACTAAACCCAGGGATCCCCTGATCAGCAAACGACACTAGTGACACAATATAAGAGGTGACACCAATACTCGCACCCAGTAGTACAGGTCCCAAGCTCAGTACCATCCAATACACAGCAAAGGATATCATCATTGGGCGTTTTTTCTTTACTCGCCAAATACGGTTTAGTGTGGCATCTACATTACGAATAAGTAGCAAGGCAATGGCTGCCAAAAAACCAATACCTACCGCCGTCATTTGATTAGCATTACCAGCAAACGAGCTAATATGTTCTTTAATAACATCGGAAGAAGTCGGCACAAAGTTAGTAAATAAAAAACTTTCAATGGCTAAACGGGTCGATTCAAACCCCGGAAAAGCAGAGAAGATTGCCACCCCCACCGCTATCAACGGAACCAACGACAACAAGGTAACGTATGCTAAATACCCTGCATTAATGGTTATTTGATCGTCTATACAGCGATTGAAATATTGCATCCACCAGCCTGGTTGCTGTTTTAGAAACACCTTAGCTTGCTGTTTATAATGAGAGAGCTTATCATTCATACAATTAACTTTGTTGGTGAGCTTTTGATTATAATAACAATCAAAGCCATAATTTACAGCATTAACACTCGTAAATAGGAATTCAGATGAAAAAACAAACATTATTAGGGACAGCCATACTCTCGTTAATGCTGATGCTTTCAGGTTGTCAGTCGGCTTATTATTCGGCAATGGAAAAAGTAGGTGTCCATAAACGTGACATCCTTATTGATCGCGTTGAAGAAACGAAAGACTCACAACAAGAGTCGCAAGAAGAATTTCAATCAGCACTCGAGCGTCTAACTACTTTAATTAATTTCGATGGTGGTGAGTTGCAAGACGCTTACAATCAACTTAATGACGATTACGAGTCGAGCTTAGCGGCGGCAAATGAAGTATCAAGTAACATAAATAAAGTAGAAGATGTTGCTGATGCGTTGTTTGATGAGTGGAGCGATGAGTTAGAGCAATACAAAAGCGCCTCACTTAAGCGTCAAAGCAGTAAAAAACTAGCTGCAACTCAGCGCCAATTTAGCCAATTACTTCGCTCAATGCGCAGCGCTGAGAGCAAAATGGAGCCAGTATTATCGTCTTTACAAGATAACGTGCTTTACTTAAAACATAACTTAAACGCACAAGCGGTAGCCGCTATAAAAGGTGAGTTTACTAACCTTAAGCGTGATATTCAGTTACTCATGAATGACATGAATAAGTCGATTGAAGACTCAAATAAATTTATTGAGCAAATGAATACCGTGGGCTAATTACTATAAGTCCGTTTAATAAGCCTACTAAATTGTAGGCTTTTTTATTGTTACTTTTTGTTACCTTTAAGCTCTTCGTTAATCCGCTGTTGTTGTTATACTTTTACAAAATAATAATAATTAGAACAGTAAAATGAAGTTTAAAGCTATCACCCTAATACTTGCATGCACAATGCTCAGCGCCTGCCAAACAGCTAACCATGTTGAAGTTATTGCAGGGGGGCAAACCATTACCCCGCTACATAAAGATGGCGAGCGAGAAGGACGCTTTCATAACCTCTACCCCGGGAAAAAAACTTACCCGACTACCTGTGAAAGCAACTGCTACCCAACTAGCCCAAAACTACAATGCGAAAAAGACAGCGAAAACTGCCAATTTATTGGTGAACAACTGCCCATTAATTTAAATACTGGCTTTAGCTTACGCTGGCTGGGACACGCTGGGTTTATGATCCGCACGCCTAACGGACAGCAAGTGTTACTCGATCCTGTAAAAGAGCAGTTTGACTCACCTGTAGATTTAGCATTTAGACTAGCCTCTGGGTTTTACCGACAGCCCGGCGATTGGCTCACAGATAGTGAACTGAAAAACTTAGACGCTGTGATGTACTCGCATATTCATTACGATCACTTTAATAAAGCAGATATAGAAGAGATCGGTAATAAACCTCGCTACTTAACACCACTAGGCATGGCCGACAACTTCCCCACAGGCGGGTTTAATATTAGTGAAATGGCGTGGTATGCAAAAACAAATATTGGCGATTTAGCTATCCATGCCTTGCCTGCTCATCACTTTAGCAGTCGTGTATTAGTGCCCTTTATTTACGAAGACAACGATAAAGACTTATGGAATGGCTGGCTACTTGAACAAAATGGCAGCTCCTTATTTTTTGCAGGCGACACTGGCTATTCAAAACACTTCAGCGATATACAGCAAAAATATGGCGATATTGATGTGTGCTTAATGCCTATAGCTTCTTACTACAGCGAAGACAACCCTAAATGGTATCGTTACGTTCATACAACCCCAGAAGACGCTCTAACAGCAGCACAAGAACTTAACTGTAAAATAATGATACCTTGGGGATACGGTAACTCATCATGGAAAATGGGCGACCACACTAGCCATTCAGCCTTACTGCGTTTATTGTATATGCACAAAAAAATGGACTCGAAAATCCCCCTGCATATTTTAAATGAAGGTGAGAGTATTAAACTTTAATCAGTCATTTACAAACTTAGTAATAACCTCTCTGCTGAACTATGTTTAATTAACTAAACAGTGTGGAGGTTTTATGTTTCTTGTACGACTTATTTACGCCAGCAAAATAAGTAGTGATTTTGGGCCTGAAGATATAGAAAATATTTTACAAAGTGCTAGAACCTATAATGTAAAAACAAACGTCACCGGCATGTTATGTTTTAGCAATGATTACTTTTTACAATGTCTGGAAGGCTCTAGAACCGCTGTAAATAATACCTACCAACAAATATTAAACGATAAACGTCACCATAATGTAATTATGCTCAACTATACCCAAATTCCTGAAAGAGAGTTTGAAAAATGGTCAATGGGCTATGTACCGCAATCTAAGCTAACCGAATCACTGAATCTCAAGTTTTCAGGCTCCATTGATTTTAATCCTTTTAAAATGTCTGGAGAAAGTGCGCATTTATTAATGCTCGCATTAAAAGACAGCATAGCAGGCACAATCAGTTAGTATAAAAATAGACTACGAGATTGTTTTTAATAGCTATTTAAGCCAAGCTAAATCATCCTTAATTGATGAGATGACTAATGAAAAAAACACTACTTGCTTTTAGCTTACTTTTTACCCAGCCACTCATGGCTATTAACGTTAGTCATACACCAACAGCTATTACTATTGATGGGGTTTCTGAAAGTGCATGGGACAAAGCCACTTGGCATAATATGCCATACTTAATGGACGGCACCCTACCAGACTCAGACAAGGATTTTAAAGGTCGCTATCGTCTTTTGTGGGATGAAAACTACTTGTATTTACAAGCAGACATTAGTGATGATGTGCTTATTGATACTCACCCAGATCCAACGGATAAATACTGGGACGATGATGCCTTAGAAGTGTTTATAGATAGTGACGCATCTGGCGGTAATCACCAATTTAACCATACAGCATTTGCTTATCATATTGGCCTTGATAACCAAGCTGCCGATTATGGGCCTGATAAAAAAGCGCATTTATATACCGACCACTTAGTTAGTAACTGGAAACGCAATACCACTGCGCCCTATAACATCACGTGGGAAGTGGCGATAAAACTCTACCCAAACGATTTCCAACAAGGCGCACAAAACACTCCGCTTAAATTAACTGAAAAACAAGTTATTGGCTTTATGCTCGCATATTGCGATAACGATGGCAGTGAAACACGCGAGCATTTTATGGGGTCACACGAAGTACAACCAGTAAATGGCGACAGAAATCGTGGCTTTATAGACGCAGACGTATTTGGCAAAATCACCTTACTACCAAAAAAGTGATGTAAGTTAGCGAACTGGCCTTTTTGTTGGGTTGAGCGCAACGAAACCCAACAAAAAGGCGCTTTGCATAATCGACAGCTTTAAGCCCTTCCTCTTTTACTTCTCATTCTCTTTGTGTAAATATTTTTAAGTGAATTTTTTACAAAGAGGGTAAGAGGCGCTGCGCTTTTAGAGCTTAATACTGATAACTAAAAACTGAAAGCTTCTCTTACTTTAAAAACAAAAAAGCCGCTGTATCTTTCAATACAGCGGCTTTTAAAATCATTGTTCTAAATTAATAGATTATGACTTAGGAGCACGACCCGCACGTTTACGCTCATTTTCAGTTAAATGACGCTTACGAATACGAATGTTCTCAGGTGTTACTTCTACTAACTCATCATCAGCAATAAACTCAAGCGCTTGCTCAAGTGAATAGTTAAGTGCTGGTGTTAGTGTTTGTGCTTCATCTGTACCAGATGCACGAACGTTAGTAAGTTGCTTACCTTTAAGTGCGTTAACTGTAAGGTCGTTATCACGGCTATGAATACCAATAACCATACCTTCATAAACTTCAACACCGTGACCGATAAATAAACGGCCGCGCTCTTGTAAGTTAAATAGTGCGTTAGTAAGTGCTTTACCAGTTGCGTTTGCAATCATTACGCCGTTCTTACGAACACCTAGCTCGCCACCTTTGTGCGGACCGTAGTGATCGAATGTATGGTAAAGTAAACCAGAACCCGACGTTAATGTCATGAACTCAGTTTGAAAACCGATTAAGCCACGGCTTGGGATCATAAAGTCCATACGCATACGGCCTTTACCATCTGGTGCCATGTCAGTTAGCTCACCTTTACGAAGACCAATTTGCTCCATGATAGAACCTTGGTGCTCTTCTTCACAGTCAATAGTTAGTGTTTCATACGGTTCTTCTAACACACCATCAACAGTACGTAAGATTACTTCTGGACGAGATACAGCAAGCTCGTAACCTTCACGACGCATGTTCTCGATTAAGATACCTAGGTGTAATTCACCACGACCTGATACACGGAAGCTATCTGGGTTATCTGTATCTGCAACACGAAGTGCTACGTTATGTACTAATTCTTTGTCTAAACGCTCACGAATATTACGTGATGTTACAAACTTACCTTCTTTACCACAGAAAGGAGAGTTGTTTACAGAGAACGTCATTGTTACTGTTGGCTCATCAACACTTAATGGTGGTAATGCTTCAACGTTGTTAGGACAACAAAGCGTATCTGAAATCTTAAGCTCGCCTAAACCTGTTACTGTTACGATGTTACCAGCGTAAGCTTTATCAGTTTCAATACGCTCAAGGCCTAAGTAACTTTGTACTGAACCAATCTTACCATTACGAGTTGTGCCGTCTGCACTGATAACCGTAACTTGTTGGTTAGGTACAACAGAACCACGTTTAATACGACCAATACCAATTACACCCTTATAAGAGTTGTAATCAAGCTGTGAAATCTGCATTTGGAAGTCACCTTCAGGATCTGCATCCGGTGGTGATACTTCGTCAACGATCATCTTGAACATAGGTTCCATGTTGTCTGATGCTTCGTCTAAATCTAATGTAGCCCAACCATTGATTGCTGATGCGTAGATTACTTTAAAATCTAACTGCTCATCAGTTGCGCCTAAGTTGTCGAATAAATCAAAGATTTGATCCATAACCCAATCAGGGCGAGCACCTGGCTTATCAATTTTATTGATAACAACGATTGGCTTTAAGCCTTGCGCGAATGCCTTTTGCGTTACGAAACGCGTTTGTGGCATTGGGCCTTCTTGAGCGTCAACAAGAAGTAGTACTGAGTCAGCCATCGAAAGTACGCGTTCAACTTCACCACCGAAGTCGGCGTGTCCAGGAGTATCTACGATATTGATATGGTAATCATTCCAAGATATAGCGGTGTTTTTCGCTAAAATGGTAATACCACGTTCTTTTTCAATGTCGTTTGAATCCATCACGCGCTCTTCATTACCGCCGCGTGTTTCTAATGTACCTGATTGCTCAAGTAGTTTATCAACCAGTGTTGTTTTACCGTGGTCAACGTGGGCGATAATTGCTATATTTCTTAACTTTTCGATACTCATATGTTCACTCAGAGAAATTGATCTCATTGATCCTGCAGGGGGCTATACGTACTCACCTGCGCTTTCACGAGATGTCCCAGCATAGGATTTAAAAGGGCGCATATTATCCCCTATAAATGGAATGGATGAAAGTTTATCCAAAATAAAATTTCAAACTTTCGCAATAAAATAATTAACCCTTTGTTTTAAAATAATTAATTTTGATGATTAATTTTTATAAATTTATCTCAAAAGGTGGTTTTGAGTTAATTTAAAGCGACTTTACTGCGCATTTTGCATTTTCTTTGTGTTAGTCTAAGGTGATTAATTTGCAAGCAATTATGACTCTGTAAATGTTGCACCTTTTTGGAATTATTACGCACCAAAACAGTGCTTAATCTATATCACCTTTATGCTGTTTATATATTTTTACATAAAAAACAATAGATTATAATAGTGGCATAAAATCAGCTTGTTAGTATTTAAAGTATCTAAGCAGCAATAATAAAACCCAATAGTTGGAGGACACATGTCACAATCGGTTTTAGATTTTATTAAAGAAAATGACGTTAAGTTCATTGATTTACGCTTTACTGACACAAAAGGTAAAGAGCAACATGTTTCTATTCCTCATCATCAAGTTGATGAAGACTTTTTTGAAGATGGAAAAATGTTCGACGGTTCTTCAATTGCTGGCTGGAAAGGCATTAATGAATCAGACATGGTGTTATTACCTGATGCAGATTCAATCAAGCTTGACCCTTTCACAGAAGAAACAACGCTAATCGTTCGTTGTGACGTGGTTGAGCCTTCTACATTACAAGGTTATGAGCGCGACCCACGCTCAGTAGCTAAACGCGCTGAAGAGTACATGCGCTCTACTGGTATTGCTGATACCGTTTTATTTGGTCCAGAGCCAGAGTTTTTCGTATTTGACGACGTTAAATACAAGTCTGACATGTCAGGCTCAATGTATAAAATTGATTCTAAGCAAGCAGCTTGGAACTCAGATAAAGAATATGCAGATGGCAACACAGGCCACCGTCCAGGTGTTAAAGGCGGTTACTTCCCAGTTGCACCTGTTGATGATTTCCAAGATTGGCGTTCTGCAACGTGTTTAGTTCTTGAAGAGCTAGGGCAAGTTGTTGAAGCACATCACCACGAAGTGGCGACTGCCGGTCAGAATGAAATCGCAACTCGTTTTAACACTATGGTATTAAAAGCAGACGAAATCCAAGAAATGAAATATGTTATACACAACATGGCTCATTTATACGGAAAGACAGCAACCTTTATGCCTAAGCCTGTTGTTGGCGATAACGGTTCAGGTATGCACTGTCACCAGTCTTTAGCTAAAGACGGCGTAAACTTATTCGCAGGTGATAAGTACGGCGGTCTTTCTGAAGACGCGCTTTACTACATTGGTGGTATCATCAAACATGCTAAAGCAATCAATGCTTTTGCTAACGCGTCAACTAACTCGTACAAACGTTTAGTACCCGGCTTTGAAGCACCGGTAATGCTTGCATACTCTGCACGTAACCGTTCAGCATCAATTCGTATTCCAGTGGTTCCATCTGCAAAAGGTCGTCGTATTGAAGTGCGCTTCCCAGATCCAACTGCTAACCCATATCTTGCATTCTCAGCAATGCTTATGGCTGGCCTTGACGGAATTAAAAACAAAATTCACCCTGGCGATGCGATGGATAAGGATTTATACGACTTACCAGCTGAAGAAGCAGCAGAAATTCCAACAGTGGCAGCCTCATTAGATGAAGCACTAGCGGCATTAGATGCAGACCGTGAGTTCTTAAACCAAGGTGGCGTATTTACTAACGACCTAATTGATGCTTACATTGCACTTAAGTCAAAAGAAGTTGAAAAACTTAACATGACAACTCACCCAGTTGAGTTTGAAATGTACTACAGCTGTTAATTTATTAACCGATAAATAATGTGTGTTTTAAGCCCGCTCTGCGGGCTTTTTTTATGGTAAATTTAACGGTTCTACACTAAAGTAAAGTATGTTTTAACAATGCAGGTTAGCAGGATGATAGGTAAGGTTTTATTGCTATTAATAGCTTTAATATTAAGCCTTAATAGCCATGCGAATAATAAAAAAATTTACGCATGGAAAGATAAAAATGGTGTACTGGTTTTTTCAGATACCCCTCAACCTGGTGCTAAAGAGGTAAAGCTCACTAGCCAACACTTCAACATGCCTGCAACAAATACTGATATTCTTGATACTTCACCAACTAAAACAGCGGTAAAGTTTAAAATTAGCATTACATCACCAGAGCCCAACCAAGCTATAAGAGAAAACACCGGCTCTGTATATGTTTCAACTCAGATTGCGCCTCGGTTTGAAGCTGGATTTACCATTGGTTTATTTTTAAATGGCGTTGCCATTGGTGAACCTAGTGACACCACTACGCTGGCGTTAAGAGATGTAGAGCGCGGGCAACACACATTACAAGTTAAACTTTATAATCAACAAAACCAGGTAATTGCAACTAGCCCTGAAAGTGTATTTTTTATGCATCGCAAAGGCCTTAATATAGGTCGGTAATTGCAGTTAAGTACGCACAATTAGCGTATATTTTACTAAAAACCTTGCCTACCTCCCCAGGCGCACTAAAATGGTGCAATAATGATAAACAAAACACATTTTAGCCCAGAGCTACTAAATATAATTTGGCAAAACCAAACCACCGCCCTAATGTTACTTGATGAAAGCTTTACGCTCATTTACGCCAACACCAGTGCCAGTGAATTACTTGGTTTAGGCGAAAAGCGCTTACTAGGGCAAGCGTTCGATGATTTATTCAATTACCATTCTATCGACTTAAAACGTATTGCACAGTATTCGTTAGTTGATGGTGTAGACTGCCACCAGCATAGAGCTGACGTGGTGTTCATCGATTCTCGCCATGCAAAGTTAGCGGTTAGCACACGACGAATAAAGCATAACGATACCTTTTATATTTTATTTGAATGTCGACAAACTGATGACGAAATAAAGCACGATCAAGTCTCAAATCAAATGCATCAATACCAAGCTGCACGCAACTTAATTCGCGGTTTAGCCCATGAAATTAAAAACCCACTGGGTGGAATTCGCGGGGCGGCGCAATTATTGCAGTATGAAGGTGATCAGCAAGAAAGAGATCAATGTGCAGAACTGATAATTGAACAAGCCGATCGATTGCGTGAATTAGTTGATAGGCTCCTTGGGCCTAATCAGCTGCCGCAAAAATCGTATGGCAATATACATCAAACATTAGAGTCGGTTGTAAAACTCAGTACCTTAGATAACAACCGCGATATTAGGTTAGTTAAAGACTACGATCCGAGTATTCCTGATGTTTATATTGATCAGAGCAAAGTTCAACAGGTAGTGCTAAACATTGTGCGTAATGCACAACAAGCATTGGTAGATGGTGGCGAAATAAAAATAAAAACGCGGATTAATTACCAGCATCGTCGTCCTGGCAAAGCCCCTAAAAAGGCACTCCTTATTCAAGTAATGGATAACGGCCCGGGTATTGATGCCAATTTACGCGACACCTTATTTTACCCTATGACCACCAATAAAGAAGGTGGCTCGGGACTTGGATTATCTATAGCGCAAACCTTGATTGATCAACATGATGGCTATATCGAATGTGATAGTTGGCCGGGACATACTGAATTTAATATTTATCTGCCGTTTACAGATTAATACTTTGGAGTTTGCATGAAAACAGCTTGGCTTGTAGATGATGATGCCTCAATTCGCTTTGTACTAGAAAAAGCACTGACTCGCGCAGGGTTTGAAGTAGAAAGTTTTGCAGATGCACAAAACGTACTTAACGCGCTAAAATTTAGTCAACCTAGCGTGTTGATTTCCGATGTGCGAATGCCTGGTATGGACGGTATGGCGTTACTTGAGCTAATAGCAGAGCAAACGCCAGGGCTACCTGTGATCATTATGACCGCCCACTCAGACCTTGATTCAGCCGTTAATGCATTCCAAAAAGGCGCATTTGAGTATTTGGCCAAGCCATTTGATTTAAATGAAGCGGTTGCACTGGTGGAAAGTGCTTATCGAGCTAATTCAACTAAAAAAACCAAACGTAAAAGCGCGCCCCCCAAAAGCGCCCATATTATTGGTGAGGCCCCTGCTATGCAGGAAGTGTTTCGTGCCATAGGTAAACTCTCAGCATCGAGCATGAGCGTACTGATCAATGGAGAGTCAGGTACTGGTAAAGAGCTCGTTGCCAGCGCCTTACATAACCACAGCCCGCGAAAAGAAAACCAATTTATTGCCCTTAATATGGCCGCTATACCTAAAGAGTTAGTTGAATCTGAACTGTTTGGCCACGAAAAAGGCGCTTTTACAGGGGCAGATAGCGTGCGTAAAGGTCGCTTTGAACAAGCGAATGGCGGTACCTTATTTTTGGATGAAATCGGTGATATGCCACTGGATGTACAAACCCGCTTATTGCGCGTATTAGCCGATGGCGAATTTTATCGCGTGGGGGGTCATCAAAGTATAAAAGTAGATGTACGCATTATTGCTGCCACCCATCAAAATTTAGAAGAGCTGGTAAAACAAGGTAAGTTTAGAGATGATTTATTTCATCGCTTAAACGTGGTTCGCCTACGTTTACCTGCCTTACGCGAGCGCCCTGAAGATATAGAGCGCTTAGCGCTACACTTTTTACATAAAAGTGCAAAAGACCTGCAAGTAGATAGTAAAGTATTAAGCCCTAAAGCAATTAAACAACTGTGTTTATTTAATTGGCCAGGGAATGTTCGTCAACTTGAAAACACCTGCCGCTGGTTAACCGTTATGGCGCCTGGAGAGCTGATTGGTGAGCAAGATTTACCCCCTGAAATTATTGATAATGCCGCCGCAACCCAAGAAGGCGATTGGCTAGATTCATTTCAGCAGTGGCTTAATCAAGAGTTTAAACAAGGTAAAGAAAATATTTGGCCTGATATTCAAGCCCAGCTAGAAACCCGCTTAATAAAAACAGCACTCGCTAATTGTTCTGGCCATAAACAAGAAGCCGCAGTAAAAATTGGTTGGGGTCGCAATACGTTGACCCGAAAATTAAAAGAGCGCAATATTAGCTGATATTTTATAAGGCTAGCGTCCTAGGTTATTAATGAAGTTAATTGAGAACATCCCTTTGTTTAAGCAAATGGAGATTATAAATCGCTTAGATTTTTTTAAAGAATTCACACTTAATGAGCGCCAAATTCTGCTTGAGTCGTTTGGTTTGCTCTATTTGATAAATAAAAACCAGTTTTTATTTAAAGAATTTGATAATGACAAGCGACTGTTTATTGTGCTCAGTGGATCTTTAATGGTGTTTAAGCACAATCACTTACTGGAACTGGGCAGTATAGAGCCTGGTGAATTTATTGGTGAAGGTGCTTTTATTAATAACCGAGAGCGCAGTATTAATGCACGCGCTAAGGAAAGCGCTATAGTACTGGCTATTACTGCCGATGCCCTTACCCGCCTACCTAATGTTATACGTGAAAAAATTAAAGACCGTATTATTGAAGGTATGAGCCTGCGCATTGCAAAACTCTCGGAGCATATAGAAGAGCATGGTTAACAGTTAACTTAATCCATATAAACAACCTGCATTGAGCAATTAAGCCAGCCTGGCTTATTTACATGAGCTGTTATGGTATATGTGTCTGATGGTTTATCGCCAAAAGGTGTCTCAACCAATGGCTGTGAATGAGTGTAGGTTTGTGAATAATTGCTGTAGTAAATAACCAAATAGCCGTATAAATATTCCCATTTCAATGTGACTTTTGCGCCGCTGATTAATGTGAACTCAGCATGTTGATCAGTAAAGGTTACGGCTAAGTCATTAAACTCACCTTTTTCGCACTGGGTTGTTCGCAACCGAGAAGGCATGGTAAAAGCGTCATCCGCATTAGTATTTTTTAGATAAAAACCAATATTACCATCACCATAAAAGTGATTTGCGCGTATGGTGTAGCTAATTTCGGGTTGATAACCTAACCCCTGCATAATAGTAGCTAACTGCTCTGTTTCTTGGCGTAAAATTCTATCATTTGATAATAGTAAAGTAGCTACGCCAAATTCCCGAGGGATGTCGTGTTCAACATATTCGTAAGGTAGGGATTGTGTTTTGAGTGCGGCCTCTAACTGCTGGCGCTGTGAGTCCGATAAACCTTTACTAAATATATACACTGTAGGCTGTTGGCATGCACTCAACAATAGCATGAGTGCACACGCTAAAATTCCATTTTTCATTATCACCCCCGCTGATTACAAGTGTAGTCTAAAGGAGTGATTTAAAATCGCAACTTAATTTATTTGGCTGTTTAACCTGAAGTCTGGTTATTTAGCCATGCATCGACACTCTGACGTTTGTACAGCACTTCATTAAATAACCGATGACGCTCAAATACTAGCTCACTTTGTTTGGTTTTAAGCCCGCTAGTTAGCTGGCTATGGGTATCGTTAAACTTAGAGATAACTGAAAAGCCACGTTCAGTGTCTTCTTTTACCTGTTGTGCTAGATGCGCTCTTACATCATCAGCGGTTAACAGATCTGAATGCTCTAAGCCCATTAGCTCTTTTTTCATCGCTAATCTTATGCCCATGTTTTACTCCATTATTTATATTCAATCTCTTATACGGCCGATATTGGCAATTAGCGCGCCAATGTGTAATTTTTTTCGCGTGAAGCTTAACCCTGAATTACTTCAGTTTTTTTAAAGACTATAAAAAGAGATAAAAAGTTTCATAAAAAATCACATAATCAACTCACCTAACAAGCTCACTTTGGTGCAAAATAGCCACTGAGCCTTTATACTACAGCTAATACCACCCCCACTGAGAAACATGATGAACGAAGAATATATAGAAGTTGAGTTAGAAGAAGAGCCTATAGAGCTGTGCAAATTATTAAAGGTATTAGATCTTGTTGAAGGTGGTGGTCAAGCAAAAAACCTAATTAGCGAAGGCTATGTCGGTGTTAACCATGAAATTTGTACAATCAAACGGAAAAAATTATACAGCGGTGATGTACTTGCATTTGATGGCGAGTTGTTTCAATTAACGTTAAGTGAAGATGCCACTCCAGCAGAACGTCCAGTTATTGATGAAACAGTTACAGCAGAAAAAGCCGCGCCAGTAGCAACAACAGAGCCGGCTAAAAATAAACGCAAACGCACTAAAAAGCCTAAAGTTGATGAAAAAACGGGTCGTCGCCCTATTTCATTTGGCTAGGGTCTGTTGACCTTTCAAGGTTAAATTTGCAGCAGTCTGTTTGGTATTTAGGCAAGGCAGAGCCTATGTGGTGTGGTTATTCCCCATAAATAGGCGATAACGCAGCATCAATGCCAAACAGGCGCTGCCCGAAGGATTCTGCCTAGGGGCGATTTACTCTTTGTTGCTCGGTTTTGACTTAGACCACTAAGTTACAAACCTCGCGCCGCGATTAAACCGCCCCTAGTTTGAACAAATTTTAATCCGCAAAGGTCAACAGACCCTAATTTACTTAAGTTATATGTGTTATTAAAAGCCAGTTTGCATCACTGGCTTTTTTATTCTTTAATAGAATATCAATAATAAAAAATAGATGCTTACATGTCAGAAAATACCTCAAACCGCTGGATAAAACCCGTACTTATTACCGCCTTATTATGGAACATATTAGGTATTCTTGCATTTGTCATGCAGCTGTTTCTCTCTCCAGAGATGATAAGTAAACTACCTGAAGAACAACAACTTGCTTATAACAGCCAACCTCTATGGGCTACTTTAGCGTTTGCTATTGCGGTATTTGGCGGCGCATTAGGATGCGTACTTTTGTTATTCAAAAAGTCTCTAGCCAGATTAACATTAATAATCTCTTTGGCAGCGGTTTTAGCTCAGCAATACTATAATTTTATGATTATTAATAGCATCAACTTGTTTGGTATTAGCGCTATTTTTATGCCTATTGCAGTCACCATAATTGCGATTGCATTGGTGTATTTAAGTTTCCATTTAAAACAACAGGACTACTTTAAATAGCACTTTTTTGAGTTTAGTTTTGTGGCCAATTATTACTCAGAGTATCCCTTGAATTTTAACTTTTGGCCTTCATCTCTATTTAAATAACGACCAAAATAAATTATACAATATGGTATTTTTTATCATGGTACACACTTTGCAAATCACTACAGAGGTCACTTTTACAAGAATATTAATCTAATTTATTGAAGGGACAAATAATGAAAAATAGTTTCGACACCCAACAACAGCTCACTATCAATGGCGAGCAGTATCATATCAACTCGCTCATGGGACTTGGCGATAAAGCCAAACGCCTGCCTTTCTCGTTAAAAGTATTGCTAGAAAACTTACTACGTAACGAAGATGGTGTGAATATTAAAGAACAAGATATTCAGGCCTTATTAGATTGGGATCCAAAAGCGAAGCCCTCTGCCGAGGTAGCTTTCACTCCAGCCCGCGTAGTAATGCAAGATTTCACTGGTGTCCCTGCAATTGTTGATTTAGCTGCCATGCGTGATGCGATGGAAAAACTCGGTGGTGATCCTGCAAAAATAAACCCACTTTCTCCTGCTGAGCTGGTAATCGATCACTCGGTGCAAGTGGATGGTTACGGTAAAGATGGTTCATTCGACTTAAACTCAAAATTAGAATATGAGCGAAACAAAGAGCGTTACGAATTCTTACGTTGGGGACAAACCGCATTTGATAACTTAAAAGTTGTACCACCTGCAACCGGTATAGTTCACCAAGTGAATTTAGAGTATTTAGCCCGCGTAGTATTTAATGATACAAAAAACGGCAAATCGTTAGCCTACCCAGATACACTAGTCGGTACAGATTCTCATACAACGATGATTAATGGTTTAGGCGTACTTGGCTGGGGTGTAGGCGGCATTGAAGCCGAAGCCGCTATGCTTGGCCAACCTATTAGCTTGCTTATTCCACAGGTTGTGGGTGTTAAATTAAATGGTCGCTTACCTGAGGGCACTACAGCAACCGATTTAGTACTTACTGTTACTGAAATGCTGCGTAACCACGGTGTGGTAGGTAAGTTTGTTGAGTTTTATGGTGACGGCCTTGCCGACTTACCACTTGCCGATAGAGCAACTATCGCTAATATGGCGCCAGAGTATGGCGCAACCTGTGGTATTTTCCCTATTGATGATGAAACGATTAATTACTTACGCTTAACTAATCGCGATGAGAAGCAGCTCAAACTAATTGAAGATTACGCTAAACACCAAGGCTTATGGCGTAACGATGGCGACGAAGCACATTATACCGATAAGCTTGAACTAACTTTAGATGATGTTGTGCCTAGCCTAGCAGGCCCTAAACGCCCGCAAGATAGAATTACTTTGGATAAAGCCGGCAAGGTTATTGGTCAGCACTTAAAAGACTTTCAGGACGAGCGTATGGCACGTCGTGATAAAAGCGATGAAGAGCAAGCGCGTATTGAAAGCGAAGGTCCTACTATCAACCCTGATGAGCCTACCGATGAAGCGCAGTTTATGGGCGCAGCAAAAGTAAACTTTAATGGAGAAGAATTTGAGTTAAATGATGGTGCCTGTGTTATTGCTGCAATTACTAGCTGTACAAACACATCTAACCCAAGTGTTATTTTAGCTGCCGGTTTAGTAGCTCAAAAAGCACGTCAGTTAGGTATTAATGTAAAACCTTGGGTTAAAACTTCACTTGCACCAGGTTCTCAGGTGGTCACCGATTACCTTGAAAAAGCAGGGTTGATGGATGACTTGGATGCGCTTGGCTTTAATTTAGTTGGTTATGGCTGTACCACATGTATTGGTAATTCAGGCCCACTTGCCGATGAAATTAGTGAGGCGATTCAAAAACACAAATTAGTTGTAAGCTCAATTTTATCGGGTAACCGTAACTTTGAAGGGCGCATACATCAAGATGTTAAAATGAACTTTTTAGCGTCTCCTCCTTTAGTGGTTGCCTATGCCATAGCGGGTAGAACCGATATTGATGTTTACAACGAGCCACTCGCGCAAGATAAGCATGGTAACGATATTTACCTTAAAAATATTTGGCCGAGCGTTAAAGAAGTAAGTGAACTAGTAAAAAGTACGGTAACTAAAGAGATGTTCGAAAAAAGCTACGCCAATGTTTACGATGGCGACAGTCGCTGGCAAAAAATTCAAATACCTGATGGTAAACTTTACGATTGGGACGGTGCTTCGACTTATATCAAAAAAGCCCCCTTCTTTGATGGTATGAGTGTTGAACCACCAGGTATTCCAACTATTGAGGGTGCGCGTTGTTTAGCTAAACTGGGTGATTCGGTGACTACTGATCATATTTCACCAGCAGGCGCAATTAAGGCAGAGGCACCCGCAGGGCTTTACCTACAAGAAAATGGGGTTGAAAAAGTACAATTTAACTCTTATGGTTCACGACGTGGTAATCACGAAGTAATGATGCGCGGTACATTCGCTAATGTGCGCCTTAAAAACTTACTAGCCCCTGGTACCGAGGGCGGTGTTACCCGCACTCAACCTGATGATAAGCTAGAAAGTATTTATGATGCGGCAATGGCATATCAAGATAGTGGAACACCACTAGTGGTTCTAGCAGGTAAAGAGTATGGTACCGGCTCTTCGCGAGATTGGGCTGCAAAAGGGTCTTTATTACTCGGTATTAAAGCTGTGATAGCACAAAGCTATGAGCGTATTCACCGTTCTAATTTAATTGGTATGGGCGTACTTCCTTTACAATTTAAAGAAGGTGAAAGCCATGAATCACTAGGCTTAACTGGGCAAGAGCAATTTGATATTCAAGGGTTATACGATAAAACCGACGAAGTCAGTGTAATTGCCACTAACAGTGAAGGTAAACAAGTTAGCTTTAGTGCCGATGTGCGTATTGATACTCCGAAAGAGTGGGATTACTACAAACATGGCGGTATTTTACAGTACGTACTGCGCAATATGCTTGACTAACAACTTAAAACGAAAATGCAGCCTAGCTCAGTAATGAGCTGGGCTTTTTTATATTATTAATGGATGCTTGCGCTAAATCAATGCCGCTTTATAAAGATTACATACACTAAGAAGACACGCTGCGCAGAGGTCGCTATGTCTTCAATTGTAATAATAAGACTACTTAAAACATCGATTTTGCTTGGATTGTGCTTAATAGTGACAGGCCATGGTTTAATTGTATCGAGCTACTTTACCAACCAGTTCGGCATTAAAGGTATTATTACTGCAGCTGCCTGTATTGCAATTGGCGTACTTTTATCGTTGCCCACAAAAATATACTTAACTATATTATTAGGGTCTGTTGACCTTAGCGGATTAAAATTTGTTCAAACTAGGGGCGATTTAATCGCGGCGCGAGGTTTGTAACCTAGTGGGCTAAGTAAAAGCCGAGCAACAAAGAGTAAATGGCCCCTAGGCAGAACCCTTCGGGCAGCGCCTGTTTGACATTGATGCTGCGTTATCACCTATTTATGGGGAATAACCACACGACATAGGCTCTGCCTTGCCTAAACACCAAACAGACTGCTGCAAATTTAATCTTGAAAGGTCAACAGACCCTAGTGGAAGCAGAAAAGCGTTATTTGAAGACACAGCAAAAACCCCCCAAAACTAAAAGCCGCTAAAACTTTCGACCTCTTTACTGCGTTGCTCTATTCTCTTTTTAGCTTTTTCAGCATCTTCAAACAGCTTATTAATTGATTCACTGTTGTATATCGCTGGTGCTCGCTGAGGAAAAGGCTTTACTGCTGATTTAGCACTGCCACTCAAAATGGCGGTATCTTCTGCAACCACGACATTAATATCGGCGGGGTTAAGCTTTACCACTTCGCTTTTACCATTCTTGTTTGGTACATCTGAGAAATGCCATTGTCCTTGCTCGTCTTGCCATTTATAAATTGGCTTAGGAGTTTCTGTCTCAAAGGTAGCCCCAGTGATTTTTTCACCCGCTGTGGTAATTGCTGAGGTAATACTATCTAACGCGCTAGATGAAAGCGCTATCATTTCATTTTTAATCTCTGCTGATTCACTGTGAATAACAGAGGTACTTAACCAAGGCTGGCCATTTGGCTTTTTTATAAAAAATAATAAGACTACAGCTAATATCATCACTGACATTGCTAAATAGGTGAAGTATTTCATAGCGTTCCTGCTGTGTGTTTAATCCATCATCACAACCAATATAATAAAAAAGAACCAATTCAGCAAATATTAAACAACAAAAAACGCAGCAAAGGCTGCGTTTTTTTGATTTTATAGCTTTGAATAATAATATAATTAAATACCATCTCCATCTATATGTAAGCCACACTCACGGTTTAAGCCAAAAAAGCGGGTTTCCTCTTCACTCATGCCGGGCTCTAATTTACGCGTGGTATGTATATCCCCCATCGACACATAACCCTGCTCCCATAATGGGTGGTATGGCAAATTGTGCTTTGTTAGATACTGATATACATCGCGATTATTCCATTCAATAATGGGATATACTTTTACCGTGCCTCGGCTTATTTCTAGTACTTGCTTTTCAGCACGGCTTGAGGATTGGTCTCGACGTAGGCCACTAAACCAAGTGCTCGCATTTAGCTCCTTTAAAGCGCGTGTCATTGGCTCTACTTTATTAAGCTGGTTGTATTGCTTAATACCTGCCTCACCTAGCTCCCATAATTTTCCAAATTTAGCCTCTTGCCATGCAGGGCTCAGCTGCGCTTTATACACTTTTAAGTTAAGTGATAACTGCGAAGTCATTTGCTCTATAAACTGATAGGTTTCTGGAAATAAGTAGCCAGTATCTGTTAATACCACAGGTATATCTGGGCGCTGTGCAGTCATTAAATGCAACATAACTGCAGCTTGGATACCAAAGCTCGATGATAAAAACGCAGTGTCAGGCAAATTTTCAAGTGCCCATGCAACGCGCTGCTCTGCGCTCATGTCAGCCAGCAAACCGTTCGCATCAGCTAACATAGCCTGTTGGCTTTGCTTATCTAGCTGTAATATGTTTTTAAATTCACTCATGGTCAACTTTAAACCTCACCAGCGCTTTGCGCTGCTTTTAAATTATGCGTAAAAATCGGTAACGGATACTTTTACTTCTGCAACAATACCTTTGCGAATAACAAAATCACCAAAACATTCGCCATCATTACGCTCACTAACCCATTGCCCAATGAGTTTATCGAATGCTTCTAAGTAAACCTCTTCGCCAACGTTTTCAAGATAAAGCTTTGGAATACGTGTACCCTCAGCATTCCCCCCAAGGTAAACGTTGTACTTACCTGGGCCTTTGCCGACCAAGCCAGCTTCTGCTAGCATGGCACGACCACAGCCATTCGGACAACCAACTACACGCATAATAATGCTGTCATTTGGCACCCCGTGTTTGGCTAATAAGCCTTCTATTTTTTCAATTAAACTCGGTAAGTAACGCTCAGCTTCGGCCATAGCTAATGGGCAAGTTGGCAATGCCACACAGGCCATTGAATTTTTGCGTTGCTCAGTGTCCTTATCGTCAATCAAACCATGATTGCGGGCTATTTCTTCAATTACTGCTTTTTGATCGGCCGGAACACCGGCAATAATTAAGTTTTGATTTGCCGTCATGCGAAAATCACCTTGATGAATTTCTGCAATTTTGCGACACCCTGTTTTAAGCGGCTTATCTGGGTAGTCTAAAATACGACCGCTTTGAATAAATAAGGTTAAGTGGTGCTTACCATCAATGCCTTCTACCCAACCAATACGATCCCCTCGGTGAGTAAATTCATAAGGGCGGCTTGGTGCAAAGTTCACGCCTGCGCGCTTTTCAACTTCAGCTTTGAATACTTCGGTGCCAACACGATCGAGTGTGTATTTAGTTTTTGCATTTTTACGATTTGAGCGGTTGCCCCAATCACGCTGAACAGATACCACGTGCTCAGCAATTTTTAACGTATCTTCTAGGCTAATAAAGCCAAAGTCGTCCGCTTTACGTGGATAGGTTGCTGTATCGCCATGGGTCATCGCCAAACCGCCGCCTACTAGAACGTTAAAACCAACGAGTTTGCCATCCTCAGCAATCGCCACAAAGTTTAAATCGTTAGCATGTACGTCCACCTCATTGTTAGGTGGGATCGTCACTGTAGTTTTAAACTTACGCGGTAAATACGTTGAACCTAAAATAGGCTCTTCTGTAGTTTCAGATTTTTCGCCATTGAGCCAAATTTCAGCGTATGCCTTCGTTTTAGGTAATAAGTGTTCAGAAATTTTTGCCGCCCACTCGTAGGCCTCTTGATGTAACTCAGACTCAACCGGATTGGTAGTACATAATACATTACGGTTAACATCACCGGCGGTGGCAATAGAATCAATTCCAACACTATTAAGCAATTGGTGCATACCTTTAATTTCAGGTTTTAATACACCATGAAACTGAAATGTTTGGCGAGTAGTTAAACGAATACTACCATAACTGGTTTTATCACCAGCAAATTTATCAATTGCAAGCCATTGCTCTGGCTTAATAATACCGCCAGGCATACGTGCGCGTAGCATCACATTATGCAGTGGCTCTAGCTTTTGTTTAGCACGTTCAGGACGAATATCGCGATCATCTTGTTGATACATGCCGTGAAAACGAATTAACTGGAAGTTATCGGCGGTAAAACCACCGGTGATCTCGTCTTTTAAATCTTGCTCTATAGTGCCACGTAAAAAGTTGCTTTCTCTTTTCAAACGCTCGTTATCAGAAAGCTTTACGTTTTTATCTTGTTCGCTCATGTTTAATCCTAAATTTGTTACAGTGACGGCTGTTAGCGTTACTTTTTATAAAGTAAACAATGTGTACTTAGTACACGTCTTTCTGATAGCGATTTGCGCTTCTTAAGTCTTTTAAGTACTGCTCTGCGTCTTCATAGCTTTTACCGGTGTTTTCGCTAATAATATCAACTAAGGCATTGTGTACATCTTTTGCCATGCGGTTAGCGTCGCCACAAACATAAAAATGAGCGCCCGCTTCTAACCAATCAAATACTTCTTTTGAGTTTTTACGTAACTTGTCTTGTACATAAACTTTTTCTGCTTGGTCACGGCTAAACGCTACATCAATCTTACTTAGTAAACCTGACTTTAAGTACCCTTGAATTTCTACTTGGTACAAGAAGTCTTGAGTAAAGTGTGGGTTACCAAAAAACAGCCAGTTTTTACCTGTTGCTTCTCGTGCATCACGTTCTTGTAAAAAGGCGCGAAATGGCGCAATACCAGTACCTGGACCAACCATAATAATTGGTGTGTCATCACTTACTGGTAAGCGGAAGTTATCGTTATGTTCACTGAACACTTTTACTTTACAGCCTTCTTCTGCGCGGCGTGCTAAGTACCCTGAACAACCACCTAAGTGCTCTGTGCCAAACGCTTCAAACTCAACTAATGCAATAGTTAAGTGCACCTCATCTTCAACCTCAGCTTGGCTAGAGGCAATTGAATATAAACGTGCTTGTAATTTACGCAGGCAATCAACTAGTGTTTGCGCTTCTAATTTAGCTGGGTTTTGTGCAACCACATCAAAGATTTGACGAGGCTCAATGTATTCGCGCATTGCGCCTTTATCTTCTACTAGTTTAAGCAGCTCAGGCGTGCCTGTAGCCGTGGCGTACTTTTCAACAAACCCAGGGTAGGATTGTGTTAGCTCTAGTTTTTCAATTAAGGCATCACGTACGCTGAGTTCTTCATCGCCAAGTTTAACGCGGCTAGTTGGATCAATTTGTGTTTGCGCTAGTAGCTCATCTACACGGGCTTCATCATTTAAAAAGTAAATGCCGAGTGAATCACCAGGTGTATACGTAATGTCTGACCCTTCTAGTGAAATTTCAACATGGCGTACATCTTTGGTTGAATCACGACCGGTAATTTTTTGCACTAAGCTTAGCTCTGCCGCAAACGGATTTTGCTTTGTGTACTGACTAGCCGCTGCTACAGGAGCGCCAAATGGCATTGATACAACTTGACCGCTAGTTGCATCTTGCTGGGCTTTTAAATCTGGTTCAAACGCATTTAATGCGCCCTCAATCCAAGTGGCTGCTTCGTCATCATAATCAACGTCTAGGTCGGCACGTTGATGAATAACCTCCGCACCTAATTTAGTTAAACGCTCTTCAAAGTCTTTAGCGGTTTGGCAGAAAAATTCATAGCTAGAATCACCTAAGCCTAATAATGCAACTTTGACACCATCAAGCTTTGGCGCTTTTTTAGTAATTAAAAATTCATACAGTGTTTCAGCGTCTTCTGGTGGCTCACCCTCGCCGTAAGTCGATACAACCACGGTTAGAAACTTTTCTTTTTTCAGGGCAGTCGGTTTGTAATCTGACATGCTAACCAGCTTTGTTGCTAAGCCGCGAGACTCAGCTTGCTCTTTAAGTTTAGTCGCAACCGCTTTAGCATTACCTGTTTGTGAACCATATAAAATGGTCAGTGCTGCCGCCTCCGAGGTTGCAGGTGCACCTGAAGCTGGCGCGCCAAGCGCTGCAGAATTAGCATTAGCAGCTAAGTAGCCGCTAACCCAGGCTTGCTGAATTGGATTAAGCTCAGCCACTAAACCTTGTAGCTTTTGTACTTGCTCTTGCGAAAGCGGACTTGCTAGCGCATTGAGTTGACCTAACAACATGAATTTTTCCTCATAACCCTGAACGTTAAACACAATGCTTGTTCACATTGTTTAAAATGAGTGCCACCTCACTCAGAAAGTTCTGTTGAGGTTAATTGAGTATGCAGGATAGCCGCCTAAGCATAGATAAAAAAAGAATAGAATCTGCTTTGATATTCCATTTAGTTATTAAGTTATCTAAAAACCTACGAAATAGGCCTAAAAGGGTTTTATTGCCTTTTATGAAATTTTAATTTAACAATTTTGTAACTTTAATGTTCTAAGGTATATTACGCAAAAATATAAATAGGAACACCTATGTTACACGGTATATATAAAAACAAATTACTTTTGAGCACCTTGTTATTATCCTCATTACCCGCGATGGCTAATGTGGTTAATGGCAACTTTGAACAATACAGTGGCAACACCCCAGATGCGTGGACAGTGATTGATAGCGGTATTAACGTATCTGCCAACAGCACAGTCGTAAGCACAGGCTCACAAGCAGCAGCGATTAGCGTTAATACAGGCACACAAAGCAATACTGATTTTTTGCAGCAAGTCGCTGTTGAAATGGGTAAAACTTATGAGTTCTCAGTAGATGTGTATCATACCGAAGGCCATCTTAAGGCGCGTTTGTTGATAGATGGTTATCAAGGCTATTCAAATCCAGCACAAACCAACCAATGGCAGAGTATAACTTACAGCTACACAGCTGATAGTAATAAAACCATTGATGTCGGCTTACGCTTTTATGATACAACGGGATTTGATGGTAGCGAGTTAGTTTATGTTGATAACTTCTTGCCTAATAATGACAGCAGTGGCTCTTCAAGCTGCGCAGATAACAGCCTTACTTTTAGCCTAACCACAGATAACTACGGCGAAGAAACCAGCTGGCAAATAGCGCACAACCAAACAGGTGTCGTTGCAAGCGGAAGTGGGTATGCTGCAAACACCCAATATACTGAACAATTATGCGTAGCCGATGGTGAGTATACATTTACTATTAATGACAGCTATGGCGATGGTATTTGCTGTTCATATGGCAGTGGTAGCTACGCCTTGAATAATGAAAGCACATTGCTCGCCAGTGGAGCTAGTTTTCAAACAACCGAAGCTACCGCTTTCTCATTAGGAAGTACTGAGCCAACACCGACGCCAACCGGCTACTATGTGACGACCCAAGGTTTATCGGGTTACACGCTAAAAAATGAGCTTTATAACATTATTAATAATCATAATGCTCAGGGGTATTCCGCTATTTGGAATTTTTACGACGCATCGGCGCGTGATAAATACTATGAAAACGATAATAGTATTTTAGATATGTACAGCGAGAAGCCCAATGGCTCTGATAGCTACACATACACAGCTGTTAGCGATCAATGTGGCACCTACAGTGGTGAGGCAGATTGCTACAACCGAGAGCATTCGTTCCCTAAAAGTTGGTTTGGTGGAAAAGTTGAACCGATGAACTCTGATGTTCATCATATTTACGCCACTGACGGTTATGTAAATTCAAAACGAAGCAACTTCCCATTCGGTGAAGTAGCAAGCGCTTCGTTTACCTCAACCAACGGCAGTAAATTAGGCTCTGCAAGTAATACGATTAATTACAACGGTACTGTGTTTGAACCTATTGATGAATTTAAAGGTGACTTTGCTCGTGCTTATTTTTACATGGCAACCCGTTATCAAAACGTAATTGGTGCTTGGCAAAATAACACCGCAGCTAGTAATGACGTGCTTAATGGCACCAGTACCCAAGTATTTGAAAGCTGGGTTGTGGCCATGCTGTTAAAGTGGCATAACAACGATCCTGTTAGCCAAATGGAATTAGACCGCAACCAAGCAGCGTTTGAATTTCAGGGAAATCGTAACCCGTATATTGATCATCCTGAATTTGTAGAGATGATTTGGTAAACGGGCTTCCGGCTTCGCAGAAAACACAAGCCTTTGCTTACGCAGAGGCTTTTTATTATAAACTGCGCATTATAATTACTAATAAGTACATAACACATCTTAAAAATTGGAGTAAAACCAAGATCCAGATATCTAGCAATATAAGCCTAAACCTCAGTAGAAAAATAAGTGCTTACTAGCACTTCAGCTATTACTATTATTGTTTTTTAAAACTAGCTAGACCCAGCTCTTCTGATTCATATCGTGTTCCGGTTAACTTTATCAACCAAACACTATCGATAAAAGTACGGCTAAAATATACAGCTTGACCACTGGGAATGTTAGGCATAAAAGACGTTATCGATTGCCATTGGCCATCTGTTTTATCTTTTAACTTCATCGATGCATTGAAAAACGATCCATCTTCGTTTGCTTTTATCTCAAGTGATGTTAGTTGTTTTTTATCCCCTATTTCTATTTGTGCACTCTCGTTTAATAGAGCTAATAGCATTGGTTGGTGAATTGGAGTCAATGAATTTAGTGTTTCAGAAATTTTACTATCAATTGTTATTTCATTTTTCAATTTATAAATATCGGCTTTAACTGCAAAAACAGGTTCAGCATTAGTTTGATAACTTACAAAGAATAAAGCGATGGAGCTAAGTAATAAATAAACGTGTTTTTTCATAATACAATATATCCTTTCGTTAGTTTGAGAATACTAGCATAATTTAAAGTAGTCCATAAAAATCGCTAATCTATTAATATTCATGATATTCTTTTATTCATTCGCATGAATATAGGCATGACCTCTATCTCTGGCTTAGCTAATTAGTGATAATAATGTGGCTGCAATTAAGAAGAGAATATGGGTATGCAATCGCTAGGAAAAGAATTAAAACGTCTTCGATCAGACAAAAAATGGACTCAAGCATTTGCTGCACGTGAAATAGGCATCCAACAGTCTTACTTATCAAAACTAGAGAATGGCCAATTCATTCCTTCTCCCGAAGTAATCGAAAAGCTAAAGCGATGCTATGGCGAAGCATGTTTTGATTGCTATTTACCTGTAACAACAGCAACCAAAGTGCCACTGAAAAAACTGCCTATTTTGAGTTTTACGCTATTAATAATTAGCCTTATGGTTTGGCTATGTGCAACGTATGAAATTTTTTATGCTGAAACCTACTTTACTTATCAGGCAAAGCAAGAAGATTTTTTAGCGTTTAATGTCACTCAGCAATACCAAGGCGAACGTTTTATTGAGGGGGACGTGACCTATCAAATTGTAGGCGAAAGGCAAGTCAGTAGAATTGAAAACCGCTTTCTAATTGTAACTTCCGCAGTATGCATTTTATTATCTATTGTTGCAGCTCTACTCTCGCAAAGTCATAGGTTTGGTAAATTATAAAGCTGTTATTTAGTTGCTCTTGGCAATTACTCCAGTATTACTCTACCTCCAAAATCTATGCTGTCGTATATCAGAAATTTTTAACACGATTAACGTCAGATTCAATCACTCAAATTGATAAAGTATTAGGACAATTACGTATTCATGGCGTGCTTTTTCTCGAGTGCTCTAGACTAAAAACCCAAGCTACGGCCCTCAAATTCACTCCGAGCAGTTGACGGCTGACGGCTGACGGCTGACGGCTGACGGCTTAAAACTTACCGCTTACAGCTTTTTTAAACGCAAAAAAACCCCAGCAAAAGCTGGGGTTTCTTATAAAAACAGACTTAATTAAAAATTAAGCTTGTTTTGGACGTTCAACAACATCTACCAAAGTCCAAGATTTGTTCTTAGAAATTGGTGCACATTCACGGATAGTAACTACGTCACCCGCTTTTGCAGTGTTATTTTCGTCATGTACGTGTAACTTAGTCGTACGTTTGATGAATTTCCCATAGATTGGGTGCTTCACGTAACGTGCGATAGCAACAGTGAAAGATTTTTCCATCTTGTCGCTGATTACACGGCCTTGAAGAGTACGAATTTTATCGCTCATTATTGACCTGCCTTCTGGTTAATAATTGTTTTTACACGCGCGATATCGCGACGTACTGTTCTTAGCGTGTGTGTCTGAGCTAGCTGACCAGTGCTTGCTTGCATGCGCAGGTTAAACTGCTCACGAAGAAGACCTAGAAGTTCAGCATTAAGCTCTTCTACGCTTTTATCTTTTAGTTCGTTTGCTTTCATCACATTACCGTCCGAGTTACGAAAGTTGTTTTGAATGGCAGCTTACGAGCAGCAAGGTTAAACGCTTCACGAGCAAGCTCTTCTGAAACACCTTCCATTTCGTAAAGTACTTTACCAGGCTGAATTTCAGCAACCCAATATTCAACAGAACCTTTACCTTTACCCATACGAACTTCAAGAGGCTTTTCTGTGATCGGCTTGTCAGGGAAGACACGGATCCAGATTTTACCTTGACGTTTCACGTGACGTGTCATAGCACGACGAGCTGCTTCGATTTGACGAGCAGTCATGCGGCCACGACCAGTAGCTTTCAAACCGAAAGTACCGAAGCTTACTTTGTTACCGTTTTGCGCTAGACCACGGTTGCGGCCTTTATGCATTTTACGGAATTTTGTACGTTTTGGCTGTAACATTACTCGCTACCTCTACTTAGCACTTTTTTTGGCTTTCTTTGGTGCGCGTTTAGCTGGTTTCTCTTGCTCTTGTACTAGTGGTAAACCACCAATAACTTCGCCTTTGAAGATCCAAACTTTAACACCAATGATACCGTAAGTGGTTAAGGCTTCAGAAGTTGCGTAGTCGATATCAGCACGAAGAGTATGTAGAGGTACACGACCTTCACGATACCATTCTGAACGTGCGATTTCTGCGCCGCCAAGACGACCGCTAACTTCAACTTTAATCCCTTTAGAACCGATGCGCATTGCATTTTGTACCGAACGCTTCATAGCGCGACGGAACATAACACGACGCTCTAGCTGAGAGGCAATGCCGTCTGCTACTAGTTGTGCATCTAGTTCTGGTTTACGTACTTCAGAAATATTAATCTGAGCAGGTACACCAGCGATTTTAGTTACCGCTTGACGTAATTTTTCTACGTCTTCGCCTTTTTTACCGATAACAACACCCGGACGAGCCGTGTGAATAGTTACTCGGATAGATTTTGCTGGACGCTCAATAACGATTTTAGACACAGAAGCCGCTTTCAATTCCTTAGTAAGGAATGTACGTACTTTGTGATCGCCAAAAAGCTGTGCAGAGAAATCTTTTGAATTCGCGTACCAGGTAGAAACCCAAGGTTTAGATATACCTAGGCGAATACCAGTAGGATGAACTTTTTGTCCCATTACTTATATCTCCTAGCTATCTGAAACCACAACAGTGATGTGGCTTGTACGCTTAAGGATGCGGTCTGCGCGTCCTTTAGCACGTGGCATAATACGTTTCATTGTTGGACCATCGTCCACAAAGATCGTTGTTACACGTAGCTCATCAATGTCAGCACCTTCGTTATGCTCTGCGTTAGCAATAGCAGACTCAAGTACTTTCTTAACTAATACAGCCGCTTTTTTCGGGCTGTACGCCAGGATTTCTAGTGCGCGATCGACAGGTAACCCGCGGATCTGATCTGCAACTAGACGTGCTTTTTGCGCCGAACCAGAGGCGAATTTATGTTTAGCTAATGCTTGCATTTATCTTCCCCTCTTAACGTTTCTTCGCTTTCTTATCCGCAGCATGGCCACGGTAAGTGCGAGTTGGTGCAAATTCACCTAGTTTGTGACCGATCATTTCGTCAGAAACGAAAACTGGTACATGCTGGCGACCATTATGGACAGCAATGGTCAATCCGATCATGTTAGGTATGATCATTGAACGACGGCTCCAAGTTTTAATTGGCTTCTTTTCACCGCTTTCCAAAGCTTTCTCTACCTTCTTCAGCAAGTGTAGGTCTATAAAAGGACCCTTCTTGAGAGAGCGTGGCATGGCTATTCCTCAATATTACTTAGTACGACGACGTACTATAAATTTATCCGTACGCTTGTTCTTACGCGTCTTAGCACCTTTAGTCGGTTTACCCCATGGAGACACAGGATGACGACCACCAGATGTACGACCTTCACCACCACCGTGTGGGTGATCAACCGGGTTCATGGCAACACCACGAACTGTCGGACGAATACCACGCCAGCGATTTGCACCTGCTTTACCAAGTGAACGAAGCATATGCTCAGCATTGCCTACTTCACCTAGCGTAGCACGACAATCAGACTCAACTTTACGAACTTCGCCTGAACGAAGACGTAATGTTACATATTGACCATCACGAGCAAGGATTTGAACGTATGCACCAGCAGAACGTGCGATTTGAGCACCTTTACCTGGTTTTAATTCTACGTTGTGAACAGTCGAACCTACAGGCATATTACGCATTGGTAATGCATTACCAGGTTTGATTGGTGCATCAACACCAGACTGGATTGCATCGCCAGCTTTTAAGCCTTTAGGTGCGATAATGTAACGACGCTCACCGTCTGCATATAATACAAGAGCGATGTTTGCGCTACGATTTGGATCATATTCTAAACGCTCAACTGTGGCTGGAATGCCATCTTTAGTACGTTTAAAATCGATTAAACGGTAATGCTGCTTATGACCACCACCGATATGACGAACCGTAATACGACCATTGTTATTACGACCACCTGATTTAGAGTTTTTCTCTAATAGTGGTGCGTAAGGTTTACCCTTATGTAAATCTGGGTTAACCACTTTAACTAGGTGACGACGACCCGCAGAAGTTGGCTTACACTTTTGAAGTGCCATAATTCTAACTCCCCTTATTACTCGGCGCCGCCGACAAAGTCCAGCTCGCTACCTTCTTTAAGAGTAACGTAAGCTTTCTTCCAGTCGCTACGACGACCGAAACGCATGCCAGTACGTTTTGTTTTACCCTTAACGTTAAGTGTGCGAACACCAGTTACTTCTACTTCAAAAAGCTTCTCAACTGCCGCTTTAACTTCAGCTTTAGTTGCGTCATTTGCTACTTTAAAAACAATAGTATTGTTTTCTTCAGCAGCGATTGTGCTTTTTTCAGAGATGTGTGGAGCAAGGATCACTTTTAAAAGACGTTCTTCACGGATCATGCTAGCGCCTCCTCAAGTTGCTTAACAGCAGCAGCTGTAATTAGTACCTTATCGAAAGCAATTAAGCTTACAGGATCGATACCAGCTACATCACGTGTGTCAACCTTGTACAGGTTACGTGCCGATAAGAAAAGATTTTCATCTACTTCTTCAGTCACGATAAGAACATCTTTAAGCTCAAGTTCTTTAAGCTTAGCAACTAGTTCTTTAGTTTTTGGTGCTTCAAGACCAAAACTCTCAACAACGATTAAACGCTCTTGACGAACTAATTCAGATAAGATGCTTTTGATCGCACCACGGTACATTTTACGGTTTACTTTTTGGCTGTGGTCTTGTGGTTTAGCTGCGAAGCTAACGCCACCTGAACGCCAAATTGGACTACGGATTGTACCAGCACGTGCACGGCCAGTACCTTTTTGAGCCCATGGTTTTTTACCACCACCGCTTACTTCAGAACGTGTCTTCTGAGCACGAGTACCTTGACGAGCACCTGCTGCGTATGCAACAACTACTTGGTGTACTAATGCTTCGTTAAACTCACGTCCAAAAGTAGCTTCAGAAACTTCAAGAGCGCCAGAAGCGTCTTTAATTGCTAATTCCATCACTAAATCTCCAGGACTTATGCTTTAACAGCTGGTTTAACGATAACGTCACCGCCGATAGCGCCAGGTACTGCACCTTTAACTAAAAGCAGGTTACGCTCAGCGTCAACGCGAACTAGTTCAAGGTTCTGAGTTGTTACTTGCTCATTACCCATTTGACCGGCCATTTTCTTACCTTTAAACACCTTACCAGGTGATTGGTTTTGACCGATTGAACCAGGAGCACGGTGAGATAGAGAGTTACCATGTGTAGCGTCTTGCATGCTGAAATTCCAGCGCTTAACACCACCTTGGAAACCTTTACCTTTAGAAGTACCGGTTACGTCAACTTTGTTGATTTCGTTGAATAATTCAACAGTAAGCTCAGCGCCTACTTCAAAATCGCCTTCACCACCATTTAGGCGGAATTCCCACAGACCGCGACCCGCTTCAACACCAGCTTTAGCGAAGTGACCCGCTGTTGCTTTGTTTACACGGCTTGCTTTTTTAGTGCCTGCGGTTACTTGAAGCGCGTTATAACCGTCTGTTGCGTCAGATTTGATCTGAGCAATGCGGTTAGGAGTCGCTTCAATAACTGTCACAGGGATAGATACACCATCTTCAGTGAAGATACGTGTCATACCCACTTTACGACCGACTAGACCTAATGCCATTTTCCTAAAACCTCTCTAATCTTCCGATTAACCCAGGCTGATTTGAACATCAACACCAGCAGCAAGGTCTAAACGCATAAGTGCGTCTACAGTCTTGTCTGTTGGTTCTACGATGTCGATCAGACGTTTATGGGTGCGGATCTCGTACTGATCACGCGCGTCTTTATTAACGTGCGGTGATGTAAGTACAGTAAAACGTTCAAAGCGTGTAGGTAGTGGAATTGGACCACGTACTTGTGCGCCAGTGCGTTTCGCAGTTTCCACGATTTCCGCCGTTGATTGGTCAATCAAACGGTGGTCAAAAGCTTTTAGGCGAATACGAATGCGTTGATTTGACATTCTTAAACCTCAATATAAAGAGCATTTAAAGAGCATAAAAAAACGACCGAAACAATCTTAATAATTAAGATGCCGGTTGTTTGATTATATCTACGTTGAGTTCCAAATCGGAACTCCTGTTTATTAGCTTGAAATCCAAGCTTAATTTATTCTTTCTTGTTCCCGAGGGAATTTTGAAAGCCTGCGTATTATAATGATACTGGTGATAAATGCAACAACTATTTAGACATAATTACTTTGTTATTGTCGTTTAAAAAATAGCTAAGTTTATTAATAGTGAACGCAATGGAAGTGATGATGTCTTTATAATGTCATAGCTTGTCGATTAATCTGCAGGGGATTTTTTAGATATTATGTTATCCTATGCGCTAATTTTGCTGTTATATACCCATATTGGTTTGGGTAACTACTCTCTTATGGTGAGTCAATGCGTATTTTAAATTATGGTTTAAATCTTATCTCTGGTGGTATCAGCCGCTTGTTTGTTAAAAGCAAAGTACTGCCTGAAAAGCCTTTAGAGCAATTTGAGTTAAACCCTAAAAACCCGACCTTCTATATAGTGCGTTTAAATTCACGCTTTGATTTAGCGGCACTGGCCCGTGTTTGTAAACGAAATGGTTTACCGGACCCAACCGAGCAGCAAATATTAGGTGACGAAACGTTAGATCGCTTTATCGGCATTAAAAACCCTCCTCCGCTATTTGGTGATAAAGAAAAGTCTACCAATGCATTAGCACAAGGCAAACACATTGTTGAGCACTTATTAAATAGTGGCCAAAAAAATGTGCAAGTGGTGCCCGTGACTATTTTATGGGGCCGATCGCCAGGTAAAGAAAAACCCGGACTAAGCACTTTACTTTCGCACTCACTAACGCCCAGCTGGTTTAGAAAAATTTTTGTGGTGCTTTTTTCAGGTAGAGATAACTTTATTCGATTTAGCCAACCACTCGACTTATCTTTATTGGTTAATGAAAAAGCCGACGTTAATGAATTGCCTCATAAGTTACTTCGCGTAGCTCTAGTTCACTTTAAACGTCAAAAGCTGGCTGCAACAGGGCCTAAAATCCCATCTCGTGATCAGTTATTTAGCTCACTACTGGCATCACCCACAATTAAAAAAGCAATTCAAACCGAGGCTTCTGAAAAAAACATCAGCCAAGCTCAGGCGCGACAAAACGCCTTAAAGCTACTTGATGAAATCGCCGCTAATTACAGCGATGCCACAATTCGCGTTGCTGATCGCATATTAACGTGGCTTTGGAATAAGCTTTATAATGGCATTGACATAAAGTACACCGAGCAAATTCATGACCTAACCAATAAAGGCCATGAAATAATCTACATGCCTTGTCATCGTAGTCATATGGATTACTTGCTACTAACCTACTCTATTTATCATCAAGGCCTTGTACCACCGCATATTGCTGCAGGGATTAACCTTAACTTTTTCCCTGCAGGTGGCATATTCCGCCGCAGTGGTGCATTTTTTATTCGTCGCTCATTTGCTGGTAACAAACTCTACTCAGCAGTATTTAAAGAATACTTAAGCCAGTTATTTATAAAAGGTTACTCGGTTAAGTTTTATACCGAAGGTGGCCGCAGTAGAACCGGACGCTTACTCCCCCCAAAAACGGGTATGCTCGCCATGACGATGCAAGCTATGCTTCGTGGTATAGACCGCCCTGTATCAATTGTACCTGTGTATATTGGTTACGAACACGTAATGGAAATAAACACCTACTTAAAAGAGCTCGCGGGTAATGATAAAAAAGGCGAGTCGATATTAGGTATTTTTAAAGCAATTAAAAATTTGAAAAACTATGGTCGCGGGTATTTAAATTTTGGTGACCCGATTTCTATTAACCAATACCTGAATGACAATCAACCCGACTGGCGCGAGTCAATTCATGCTACCGACGTGCAAAAACCACAATGGCTAGGGCCGCAGGTGGCTAATCTTGCTGATCAGGTTATGGTTAAAATTAACAATGCCGCCGCACTTAACTCAGTTAACTTACTGGCGATGATACTGCTAGTAAACGATAAGCACGCATTGAGTAAACCTAAATTGCTAGCTCAGCTTGAGTTTTATTTGCGATTACAACGTGAAGCTAGCTACAGCAATAAAATAACCGCACCCGATGAAACGCCAGAGCAACTGCTAGAACACGCTTTAAAGTTGAATAAGTTTGATGTGATCAGTGACGAGTTTGGTGAAATTATTGCGATAAACGATAAGGAAAAAACCTTATTTAACTATTACCGTAATAACATTTTGCATATTTTTGCAGTACCTAGCTTAGTAGCTCTGCATTTATTCAAGCAGCATCAAAGTACCGTTACTCACTGCCATCAATTGGTAAAATCATTTTATCCGTTATTCGCCAAAGAGTGGTATTTACAAGAGCTTGATGACAACTATGTGACCCGCATTTTAACTAACTTTAGCGATCAAGGCTTAATTGAGCTTGATGGTGATAATATCAAAGTAACTCAAAGTAACGATAGCTTTGCCAAACTCGAAATGCTTGGTCGTGCATTGAGCTTTACTCTGCAACGTTATGCGATTGTGATTGGCTTTATTCAAACCAGCCAAGGTATTGCAAAAGCTGAACTGGAACGTGAAAGCTATGTGTTGGCACAACGCTTGGGTACGTTACATGGCATTAAAACGCCGGAGTTTTTTGATAAGAAGGTACTTAGTAGTTTTATTTCCAACCTTCGCGAACAAAAGCTAATTAGTGAATCTGATAGCGGCTTACAAGGCAGCCAAGAGCTGTGCGAGACCTACAAGCAACTGCAAACACTGTTGCCGGCACGTATTTGGCAATCAATTACTGACATTGTCCACGCTCAATGTCAGTAACGTACTTCACTATATTGAATTAACCCAATATAGTAGGTAGCAAAGAGTTAACGCTGGCGCATTACCCCTTCTTGAATCGTCGAGGCAACTAAATTGCCTTGGCGGTCAAAAAACTGACCACGTACCAGCCCTCTTCCTGAACTCGCGCTTGGGCTATCAATGGTATATAACATCCAATCATCCATTCTAAATGGACGATGAAACCACATAGCATGATCTATGGTCGCAACTTGCATATTCGGCTGCATAAACGACACACCATGTGGCTGCAGTGCGGTTGGTAAAAACTCAAAGTCAGACGCATACGCCAATAAGTAATTATGAATACGTTGATCGTCCGGCATATCGCCATTGGCTTTAAACCAAATATGTTTTACCGGTTCTAGGGCTTCAGGTTTAAAGGGGTTATGAAAGTTCACCGGACGCATTTCAATCGGCATTTCACGAATAAACTTATTACGGATTGCTTCAGGAATATGCTGTGCATTTTCTTGATAAAACTCTAACGAAGAACGCAGTTCTTCAGGAGCTGGAACATCAGGCATAGTGGCTTGATGCGATAACCCCTGCTCTTCACCTTGAAACGACGCTGTCATGTAAAAAATAGGTTTACCGTACTGAATCGCACTGACACGTCGAGTGCTAAAACTTTTACCATCACGTATAGTTTCTACATCGTACACAATCGGTTTTGCAGCGTCGCCTGGGCGTAAAAAATAAGAATGTAAGGAATGAACAATACGCCCAGCTGGTAGTGTTTCTTTAGCTGCTGAAAGCGCTTGCCCCATAACTTGACCGCCAAACACCGCTCTAAACCCTAAATCTTGGCTTTGTCCTCGATATAAACCTTGCTCAATTTCTTCAAGTGACAACAACGATAATAAATCATCTAATACTTGGCTCATTATTTCTTCCTCAATCCCCTAATTTATAAATGATACTATACAATAGTTAAAAAATACTAACTCACTGATTGAGGAAATCTAATATGGCATTTTGGCTTTTTAAAACCGAACCCGACGCCTTTTCAATTGATGACTTAAAGCAAGCGCCACAGCAAACAACGCTATGGGAAGGTGTACGCAACTACCAAGCGCGTAATTTTATTCGCGATGATGTAAAGCAAGGTGATTTAGTGATGATTTATCATTCTAGCTGTAAACAAGTTGGCGTTGCAGGGCTTGGTGTGGTTACTAAGGCTGCTTACCCTGATCCAACGCAATTTGATTTAAGTAGCGACTATTACGATGCTAAGGCAACCACTGAAAACCCTCGCTGGTTTGTGGTAGAAATAACTTATCAGGCGCATTTGAGTAGTTTAGTAAGCCTGCAAGCGATCAAAGCAAATACTGCTATAACTGATATAGCACTTAAAAAAGGCGGGCGTTTATCGGTCATGCCAGTGACCGAAAATGATTGGCATGAAATTTTAAATATGGCGAAATAAGCCACTAAAATAACTACATTTTCTTCATTAAAATAGTACTCCACCAGCGCAGCATGTCACCGCTCGATTTTCTTATGGAGCCAAATTTGTTATAATCTGCGGGTTGCGTTTACTGGAGGAAAAATGAAATTACTGTATTGGTTGGATGAATGGTTAACTCTCAGCGATGATGAGAGGCAAGCAAAACTACCAGCCTCTGGTGGAGATTTACTCGGTGATGTGTATGTAAAGTATCACTTTGTTGACCTCAATAAACCCCTGCTTTTTACTTTTTCTCCTGCGGGCACCGATATACAAGAACGCGATCTAAATGAAGACTTTGCCCCTTGGGGCTATTATTTAGCGCAAAAGCAAGATGTTAATATTATTGCGTTTCAGCATTTGGGTAAAAGCAATTGGTTTCGTAACCGCAATTTAATCTTTTTTATTGAGCAGCTATCAACTTTACTCTCTCCTTTTAAAACTAAGTTAGGCTATGGGCTTAGCCGTGGCGGCTTTGCTGTGGGTGCATTTGCTAAGTTACTCAAACTCGATAAAGTACTGCTTTTCCATCCTGTTAGCACCAAAAACAAACTTATCGCCCCTTGGGATGACCGCTCAAGTACTGAAATTGCTCAGCAATATGACTGGCAAGATGACTACCATGATTTAGATTTAGGGGATGCGAAAGGTTACATTATTTACGATCCAACCAATCGTATTGACCGCCAACATGCTAAACGCTACAAACAGCTCACTCACTTACGCGTGTTTGGTATGGGGCACGGCACTCACGCTACTTACTTGAATAAGTTTGGCTTTTATAAACAAGTAGCGGTTGATTTTATTCGTGATCAGCAAATCGACATTGCGCAATTTAGGCTGCAAACAAAGACACTGCGTTTAAAAGAGGATTATTATAAAAAACTTAATAAAGCCAACGCTAAATCGGCACATCGCCAAGCGTTATTAAGTACCGCTCACACTATTTTAATCGACGAAAAAGCAGCGCACGTTAAAGAGCACCAAGAAAAAATTGATATTCAGCCCTTAATAGAGGTAGCTATTAAGCATCAAGACGAAAGCCCAAATGATGCCATTAAGCTATTAGAAGTTGCTCAACAACTCGTGCCTGACGACCCACTTGTTGAGCATAAACTGAGACAATTAGAATAAGTAACAAAAGGTACTCATGCTTTACTTTTTCTTGGCGTGCCCTTGCTTGGGCACAATCGAAAAGTAAAGAATCAGCGCTATCCACGAAAAGAAGATAGCGCCGACTAGCCAGCCATTTTTTTCATGGCCGTGGCTACGCTTACTGTTAAGAATTATCATGATAGGAAAAATGTAAGCACATAAAACAATAATTAAAAAAGCAACTTCAGTCATTATTTTTCCAAGCTAAGCCAATCAACTTCACCACTTAACACCCGCTCTTGTGCGATGTAATGCAGAATATCACCCGCATTCACTGCATAATCTAGAGGTGGGTTTAAATCCATATTCTTTGCACTTAAATTATGAGCTACACCTAACAATATTGCATTATGATCGTACTTAAAATGATGAAATAATTTACCAAATTCCATGGTTTTTATATCACTAGGTATTTGTAGGCTAAATTGCGTATCACCATGCAAAGTAGATAATAGCTCTTCTTGAACACGGCTTGAGCCTGGGTCTTGCATTGAGCGCACCAAAATCTCTGCTGACTTAGTGCTACTACACTCTACATTGTGGCAATGCTCTAATAACATTTCCACTTTCGTTTCATCAAAAAAGTGTGCACTAATGTGACAATCTTCTTTGACTAAACGGCTAATACGCAGTGCAGTAGTAAATGTTTGGTCATCATCTTGGCCATCAATAATCACTTTATCGGCATGGCGAATGGCAACGCGTTCTAATTCATCCAAATCGGTAAAACTAGTCAAACGAGCAAAATCAACATTCTCATTACTTAAAAATGGATGCTCTATTTGTTCAGTAACCGCCAATAGAATACGGCGGTCTGTACGTTTAGTATCAGCCAAAATATAGTCGATCATTTTTTTTGTTCGAGCATTATGCCAACCAAAAATAATAATGTGATTGCTACTGTGAGCAAAGTTTTTATCACCAGTCATAGCGCGCCTAATTAAGTAAGTTACTGTTTGCCCTGTTTTACCTAACAAGACACCAAATAAAGCCAAACCAAAGGGTATTTGTATTAATGCGACAATCCAACGGCCCAAGTCAGATGATGGACTTAAATCTCCATACCCTACTGTTGAAGTGGTTACCGTGTAGTAGTAAAAAAAGGTCCCTGGCGAAAGTAGTGCTTGCTCATTAGCCATAAATAATAAGCACCAAGTAAGTAGCATGTGTAAAGACGTTGCTATTACAACAGACTGCCAGCTCACCTGATCAATGTGGCTGCGCAACAGCACAACAATACGTTTAAAAATATGATGCATAATTGTTTGTTAATCGATTGATTATTTGAATCATTTGGTAACACGATACTGCACATCATAACACTTAAGCAACGTTTTACTGTAATCGAAATATTCACGGTTCGTTATGAATAAAAATAAGAGTAAACTATAGTTATTAAGTTATGAGGAAAGAATGGATCTATTATGTCAGGTGTTTTAGCGTCAGTTGATCAGCGTACTCAGCTTGTAGGTGAGAACCGTTTAGAGTTGCTACTGTTTTATTTACATAGCCGCCATTTATTTGCACTCAATGTATTTAAAATTAAAGAAGTGGTGAAGCTTCCCCGTTTAAGCAAAATACCGCACTCTCACCCTAAGGTGACGGGTGTTGCCAATATTAGGGGTGAATCTATTCCGGTGATTGATTTACGCCAAGCCATTTCTATGTCACACAAAGAACATGGTGAAGATTGTAATTTGGTAGTGACTGAATATAACCGTACCACTCAAGGTTTTTTAATTGGTAAGGTTGATCAAATAATGAACATGACCTGGTCTGATATTATGCCACCACCCAGCTCA
Organism: Pseudoalteromonas sp. 11L1; assembly: GCF_055397545.1. The sequence continues at coordinate 581,903 of NZ_AP041141.1, forward strand.
GTCGGTAAAAATCATTACATTACTGCACTTACTAAAGTACAGCGCGACGACGTGGAGCACTTGGTAGAAATTATAGATGTAGAAAAAGTACTGGCTGAAATAGTTGAGTACGAGGTTAATATTTCAGATGGAGTGTTAGACCAAACTATAGTTAACGAATTCTCTGGGCGAAAAATACTACACGCTGATGATTCGCCAACAGCACGCAAGCAAGTAAGCGATACATTATCGCAGCTTGGTATCGAAATTGTTCCTGCCAGTAATGGCTTGGAAGCACTCAATATGCTTAAAGGTTGGGCCGATGAAGGCCGCGATGTTGAAAAAGAATTACTTATGGTGATTACCGATGCCGAAATGCCCTCAATGGATGGTTATCGCTTAACCTATGAAATACGTAACGACAGCCGCTTAAAAAACTTACATGTAGTACTTAACACCTCCCTAAGCGGCAGCTTTAACCAAGCCATGGTAGAAAAGGTTGGCTGTGATGCATTTTTATCAAAATTTCAGCCTGACTTACTAGTGCAAGAAGTACAAAACCGTCTAAAACATGTGTTAAGCAGCACCTAATTACAAAACTAGCAAATATCTGCTTGGGTAAATATTTGCTAGTAACACTCTCCTCATCAGCAACCTTTAAAAACCTGCCTTACTGAGTGGTTATTCAAAGCGGTGTTTGCTAATCCTAAGGTTTCATGATTAATTAGTAAATAAGTTTTCACTAACTCGTTATTAATTATGCTCAATAAAGTTGCCAGCCCGTTTACTAAGCTCGTCGAGCGCTACTTACCCGACCCATTTATATTTGTCATTTTGCTCACTATTATTACCTTGAGCATTGCGAATTTAGCGACTCCTGCAACCACACTTGAGGTAATAACATCATGGGGAAGCGGGTTTTGGAACTTACTTAGCTTTGCCATGCAAATGCTGTTGGTGCTAATAACAGGCTATATGCTCGCCAGTACCTCTTTAATAAGTAAGTTACTAACAAAATTAGCAACGCTTGCTAATACGGCCCCAAAAGCCATTATTTTAGTGACATTTATCTCGCTTTTAGCAAGCTGGCTTAATTGGGGGTTTGGATTAGTGATTGGGGCTTTATTTGCTAAGGCTATTGCTAAGCAGACTCGAGTAGATTATCGACTCTTAGTAGCAAGTGCTTACTCAGGTTTTGTAGTATGGCACGGCGGATTGGCAGGCTCCGTACCACTAACCATTGCCAGCGAAGGGCATTTTTCACAGGCAACAATGGGGATTATTGGCACCGAGCAAACCTTGTTCGCAGGTTTTAACATTGCGATTCTAATTGGCTTATTTATTATTATGCCGTTGGTTAACCGTTACATGCTACCAAGTGAAAAAGACAGTGTTTATATTGACCCATCACTGCTTAAGAACACTCTACTCGATAGAGTAACAATAACACGCCCTGCGCAACATTTAGAACAAAGCAAACTGCTAGGCATGGGCATTGGCTTACTCGGACTTGCCTACTTAGGTTATTACTTTTTTATCGCAGGTGGCGGCTTAAATCTCAACAGCGTGATAGCGCTTTTCTTATTTTTAGCTATCACACTACATCAGACCCCCCACAATTTACTAAATAGCCTACAACAAGCGATTCCGAGTGGCGCGGGAATTGTAATTCAGTTCCCTTTTTATGCCGGTATTATGGCCGTTATGGTCGATACAGGGTTAGCACAACAAATATCGCAGGGCTTTATTGCCATAGCGGATGCCGATAGCTTGCCATTTTACAGTTTTATTAGTGCAGGGTTAGTTAATATGTTTGTGCCATCCGGTGGCGGCCAATGGGCTGTACAAGCACCTATTGTTATCCCTGCAGCACAAGAGCTTGGTGCAGATATGGCAAGGGTTGCTATGGCTGTAGCATGGGGAGATGCTTGGACCAATTTAATTCAACCCTTTTGGGCATTACCGGTATTAGCCATTGCAGGGTTAAAAGCTAAAGATATTATGGGGTTTTGCGTGGTACAGCTGATTATTACTGGGGTGTTTATATCGCTGGTATTGAGCTTTTATTAATCTAACTGGGCTGTAACTTGTATTACAGCCCGTGCTTACTTAGCTTGATAAAATCTTCATCGGTAAGCTTAATATCGCGTTTTCTGAATCTGCAAAGTGCATCATTACCGCAATGTGCCCTGCAACAACGAGTGCATACATTACCGCGGAAAAACCTTGGCCGTATTTATCTAATGGCAGTAAATGTGAGTAATGGCGGCCACGCCATTCAAACACAATTTCTAGCGCCCCAACAAATAAAAAGAACACTAATAACATTAAACCAAAGGTGTAACTTAGCCATAAACCAAATAGCACACCTAGTAAGCACACACTTAAACCAACCCAAGAGCGCATCGAGAAACTTATGCTTTTTAGTACATGCCCGCCATCAAGCGGTAAAATAGGCAGTAAATTGAATAAATTAAGCAGTGCACTAAGCACTGCAACACCTGCAAATATTTCCATTTCCGTAGCGTAATAAAGCACTACACCAAGCACAGAAGTAAATAAACCAAAGGCAGGCCCCATAAGTGATATAACCACATCTTGCCAGCGCGTAGTTATTTTATCGTCGCTAACGGCTAACCCGCCTACAAAAGGAATTAAATAAATGCCTTTAGTTTTAATGCCAAAATACTTCATAGCTCGTACGTGGCCATATTCGTGTACCACCAGGCAAGCAATCAGCATTAACGCAAACTCAATGGTAAACAGCCAAGCATAACCGGCCACCGATGCGCTCGCTAGCGCCACTTTAACAACTTTAGCACTTTTAAATAATTTAAAGCCAAGCGCCGCGAGCCCTAAAAACCCCTTTTTAGGTGCGCCCTGTGCTGCTACAGGTAAAGCTAACTGAGTTGCAAACTGATTATTTACATATAGCGCCAAGCTTTGCTGGCTGACCTCGTTGCTATCAATACCAATTAACTGCTCATCAAGCATAAACTCGACATAATTTTCACGTGGGTTTTCAAATGCAATCGCTTGCTGATCATGAAATATTTTTACAACTTGCTGCTCTGCTATCATCAGCGTAAACGGTTGCTCTGCCAGAGAAAGTTCGACTTTTATCATTATTCTAACCATTATAAATTATGCCGCTAGTATACCTTCCCACCAAAAAAACACGAGTGAGCTAGCATCATTTTATTAGCGATAATGTAAGCTAAAAATTCCTGAAATACTGACAAAAACAATTCAAGCGACTATTTTTAATATTACAGGAAGTAAGCTTCAACTACTAAGGACACCAATGCGAACTCAATTGCCAAATATACTCGTTGTTGATGACTCAAAAGCCATTTTAATTGTTATGAAAGCGATTTTTAATGAGCTCGAAATGCCAGAAGTTACCACTTGCTTAAGCGCAGTTACAGCACTAGAGAGAGTAAAGCCTGATATAAACTTTTATGACGCCATATTTACCGATCTGAATATGCCAGAAATGGATGGTATGGAGTTAATTCGTAACTTAGGTGAAATAGGCTATTGCGGTGCGATTGTTATTATTTCTGAAATGGATCCTAAAATAATCAGCCTAGCAGCTGATCTAGCCAAGCAGCATAATGTGCATTTAATTGGTAACCTTACCAAGCCAGTACAATTAAATCAGGTAAATATGTTACTTGCCAAAATAGCGCAGTTAAACAGCCATACGCTTGTAAAAGAGCGCCCAATTACTAAAGCTAAACTTGTTAGCGCATTAAAAAATAATGAAATAACACCGTTTTACCAGCCTAAGATAAATATAAACACCAACTTTATACAAAGTGTTGAAGTATTGGCTCGTATTGTTTCAAATAAAAACGAACGCGTGATTTTACCAAGCCGTTTTATTAGCCTTGCTGAGCAATGCGACTTAATCAATGACATTACTTTTACGCTGTTTGAAAAAGCCTGCAGTGACTTAAAGCAGCTGAAAGAACAATTAGGGGAAAACTTAAAGTTGTCATTTAATATGTCGCCATGCCAGTTAAATGATTTGAACTGCCCTAATAAATTATTACAGTTATTACAAAAGCACGGCGTGCTTCCCAGTGATGTGGTTGTTGAAATAACCGAGCAACATGCCCTTTCAAGCTATACCCAACTTGAAACCTTAAACAGATTAAGAATATTTGGTTTTGGTATCTCACTGGATGATTTTGGTACTGGCTTTACTAATATTAACCAACTGAAACAGCTGCCATTTACAGAAGTAAAAATAGACCGCTCTTTTATAAGCCACATTGAAACAGATAAGTTTTCGCAAGTTGTGGTCAACTCATTGATTGATATGACTAGCCAAGAGCAACTGCAACTTGTTGCTGAGGGTGTTGAACGTCCGGAAGAACTTGCCTATCTAAAGCACTATCAAACAAATTTAGCTATACAAGGATTTTTGTTTAGTTGCCCAAAAGCAAAAGCTGAATTTATCTCGTGGGCACAACACTGGATAAAAACAGCTGCTAAAACAAATAATAACTAAGGTCTGCTGACCTTTGCTGGTTGATATTTACTAAATACCCCTAACGAGATTCATTATCCTCGGCGCTGACGATATGCTCACTATCCGCTAAACGTTGATGCCAACGTTGCTTAGCCACGGCACGCATGTTGGTAGATTGATCTCGCTCATCAACAATTTCTAAACCCATTAGCGCCTCTATCATATCTTCTAGGGTCACTATTCCTTGCACATCACCGTATTCATCAATCACTAAACAAATATGGGTACGCTTGGTAAGTAATATTTGTAATAACGACGATACGTTTTGCGTACTCGGTACTGTATAAATAGGCTTAACCAACTTACTAATCTTGTAGTCTGTACCTAAGCGGTGGTATGCCAACATAATGTCGTTTTTATGAACAAACCCTATTATATCGTCAGCATCTTTGTCGTAAATTAGCACTCGAGAGAATGACGAAGAGCCATGTTCGCTTAAGTACTGATTTACAGTAAGATCTTTATGAATTTTAAAAATAACCGTGCGCGGGGTCATTAAGTCGGTTAGTTTTGCGTGCCTAAAATGCAGTAAGTTTCGAATGATCTCTGACTCATCAGCATGAAGTGCCCCTGACTCACTGCCAATATCGGCCATCGCTTCTATTTCTTGGCGAATATAATAGGCCTCATTATGCTTTTGTCCCATCAAATTGGTTAGCTTTTGTGCAGCCCATACAAATGGCTTAAGCACTAACACCAAAATACGTAAACCATAAGTCACACTTGGTGTTAAAGCACGCCAATAGTTGGCACCCAAGGTTTTTGGAATAATTTCAGATAACACCAATACCAATAAAGTCATAATAGCAGATGCAATCCCCACTGCTGCATCTGAAAACACCACGGCGGCTTGTGCACCTACTCCTGCGGCACCAGCAGTATGGGCAACAGTATTAAGCGTTAAAATAGCTGCTAAAGGTTGATCAATATTACTTTTTAGTATTTCAAGTTGTTTAGCCAGCACCGGCCGCTCTTTGCGCAACAATGCAACATAACTAGGTGAAATACTTAATAGTACGGCCTCCATGATTGAACACAAAAACGAAATCACAATCGCTGTAACCATGTAAACGATTAATAGTGTCACTTTCTCTCCGATAAGTTGGATAAATACCCGATGATAATAGCCATCATAACAATACATGCTATATTTGGCCAAATCTCCAATAACAATAGGCATAGCAATGAATTTAAGCGCACCTTGGTATCGTTACACAAGACGTTTTACTCGCTTGGCAACCCTACTCACATTAAGTAGTTTGAGTTTAACGGCATTAGCTGCCCCACTCGATCAATCAAAAATTCAGTTTATCGGCCCACTTGCAGAAGATATGCAAGCAAAGCCATTTCAGACCCCCCATGGCGACGTGATTATTAATAATCTGCTTGCACAACTTGAATCAAGTGCAGAAAGCTTTGTTGTGTTTGGTAAAAAGCATAAGTGGCAACCACTTGATAAAATTAACGCGCTTACTTTAGGCGGTTTACAAGCACTTAAATTTCATATTGAAACGGACCGGTTTACTCAAGGCTCCTTAAACATTGAAGGAATAGAGCAAGGCCAGATTTTTATCAATGGTGAGAAGCAAACTGGTGAAAACCAACGCTATCAGCTTGCTTTAAATAACGGCTCACATACCGTGGTTGTCATCGCTCAACAGGTTGCTAATTGGAATGATGTCACCTTAGAGTTTGTGCCAAAAGCAGAAACTGACGTCGTGACCCTAACGACAAATAAAACCAAGCGCTTATCGGCTAAACAATTGTTTGACGCCCCGACTATTAGCGGTTTGTCTTTGTCGCCTGATGCTAAGTATTACTTAAGTACAACAAAGCGCTTCCGCGATAAAACAGGCAACAACGCCATTACCACAACCGAGCTTAAAAATACTAATAACCAAACGGTATACCGATTTGAAGAAGTGCAGCCTAACCAATTTACTTGGAGTCCTGATAACCAATTTTTAGTTTATTTACTCAACGGTGAATTAAAGCAGTTAAACCGTAAAACTTTCGCTATAAAAACCTTAGCCTCAGGCCTTGAGGGGACAAGCAACTTTAGCTATTACAACGATAATAGTATTCTTTTTAGCTGGTCTAAATCATCTGAAGAAACCAATAGCCTCACTAAACATCATAAAGGCTTACAAGACCGTTGGTCTTATGCCCGTACGGTTAGCCAATTATATTTACTCGATACCAACAGTGGTTTAACCAAAGCTCTGACCGAAGGCGTATTGAGCCATCAACTTGAAGATGCTAACAGCAACCGTGGAAAGCTATTAATAAGTCGCCCAATAATGGCGATGCAAGCCTCAACTCACCCAGAGACTGAGCTGGTTGAACTTACATTAAAATCCAACAGCATAAAATCATTAGGTAAGTTTAAAAACTTTAATCAAGCTAAATATGCCGCAAACAATATTTATGTTGTTGCAGGCCCTGATTTTAAAAATGGTGCAGGCAGAACAATACCAAAGAACATGCTGGCTAATAATTACGATGGCCAGCTTTACTTACTAGCTGATAACGCAAAAAAAGTAACGGCGTTAAGCAAACAGTTTGACCCCGCAATTGGCACATTAGAAGTACTAAGCAATGGTGATGCGCTAATCAAAGTGACAGAGAAAGATACCCAACCACTGTATTTATTTGACCTGAGTAAACAGCGCTTTAAAAAGTTAAATACAGGCTTTGATATTGTGCAGCAATTTAGCTTTTCAAATACGCGCAATGCCCAGTTATTAATTAGTGGCAGCAATGCGTCGAGCGCTCAACAACTCAAGCGCTTAGACGTAAGTAAAAACAAGGTAGAGCTTATTTGGGATTCAAACCCGATTGCGTATGCCAATACGGCTATTCCTGCGCTTGAAGAATTTAACTTTACCAATAAGCGTGGCGTAGAAATCTCTGGCCGTGTTTATCTGCCAAACAATCTTGATAAAGCCAAGAAATACCCTGCTCTTGTTTATTATTATGGAGGCACCTCACCAGTAACACGCGGGTTTACTGGGCGCTACCCTTTTAACTTATGGGCAGCAAACGGATACGTGGTTTATGTTGTACAACCAACCGGCGCAACGGGTTTTGGGCAAACTTTTTCAGCACAACATGTAAATGCTTGGGGCGACTATACCGCCGATGACATTATGGAGGGTACAGAGGCATTTTTAGCTAAATATAATTTTGTAGACAGTAGTAAAGTAGGTAACCTTGGTGCATCTTATGGTGGCTTTATGACTATGCTGCTTGCCACCAAAACCGATATGTTTAGCGCGTCTATTGCTCATGCCGGTATTTCAAACTTAACGTCATACTGGGGTGAAGGATGGTGGGGTTATTTATACTCAGGCGAAGCCTCAAAAAATAGCTTTCCGTGGAATAACCCTCAACTTTACAGCCAGCATAGCCCTGTATTTCATGCCGATAAAGTAACCACGCCATTACTGCTTATTCACGGTGACAGTGATACCAATGTACCTGTGGGCGAAAGCTTAACTATGTACACCGCACTAAAACTGCTTAATAAAGACGTTGAAATGATAGAATACAAAGGAGCAGATCACCAAATATTTGCGCGCGATAAACGATTTAATTGGTGGAACACTATGTTGGCTTACTTTGACAAAAAGTTAAAAAATGAACCACAATGGTGGGATTCAATGTATAAAGATTAGAACTATAATGCGCACTTTGTCGATGAAGTAAAAAAGTGCGCATTACAAAATGCAATATTATTAGACCTATTCGGAATATAATGTTACCGAAAAACAATGTTCTCTGTGTTATACAGGCCATCAATGATGCTAATATGCAAAGCTGAAACTAAAAAAATAACAGACTATGGCAATTAATGTTTTATTGGTTGAGGATGACGAATTACTCGTAAAGCGCATCCAAAATCATTTTATAAATACCGAGTTTTCTATTGACGTTGACCCCACCGGGGCCGATGCGTTAAACGTTGTTAAAAGCCGCGTAAATCAGCGCAATACTATTTCATTGGCAATAATTGATATTGTGCTACCAAAGCGCGACGGTTTACAACTTGCCAAAGAACTAAATACGCTCACCGATATTGGCGTTATCTTATTATCGAGTCGTGACTCACAAGCCGATCGAATTGCAGGCCTTGCCCAAGGTGCTGATGACTATATTTGCAAGCCGGTAGATTTACTTGAGCTTGAGCTAAGAATGCGCGCCTTATACAAACGTGTTGCCAATAATCACAGCGACGATGACAGTGAAGAGTTTATTGAATATGCCGATTTTAAACTTCATCCAGACAATCGCACCCTTATTACCGCCAGTGGGATTGAATCACGACTGACTGAAGCTGAACACAAGGTGCTTATTTGTTTGATTGGTAATGCTGGTAAAGCGACTTCCCGTGAAAAAATGTCAGAAGAAATTGGCCAGCCCGATTGGAGCCCCAACGATCGCACAGTAGACGTGTTAGTGGGTCGTTTACGTAAAAAGCTGAACGATGAAAAAGATCAAAAACGTATCGTCACTGTTCGCGGTAAAGGCTATATGCTTTCAATTTAAAGCCTTAGTATTGGGTTAGCTGTGATAATAAACGCTCAAATGCCCGATAATTAAGCGCTTCTTTAAGCTCATTTAAACTGATTTGTGGTGCACCTTTTAAATCACTAATAGTTCGCGCCACTTTAATTACTCTATGATAAGAGCGCGGCGATAGCGCCAGCTTTTCACTGGCTCTGGCTAAAAACTGCAGCTCTGCAGGTGGTAACTCACAGTACAAGCTCATTTCTTTGTTATTTAACCGCGCATTTACTTTACCTTGGCGTTTAAGCTGAACTGCATAAGCTGCTTCTACTCGTGCCCTCACCTCAGCACTGGTTTCTTCTGTAGTTGTACTTTGTAGCTCCACGCTGCTCAACCTTGGTAGTTCAATTTGCAAATCAATTCTGTCAATAAACGGCCCCGATACTCGCGATAAATAGCGCATTACCTGATCGGGTGTCGCCCGCTTATCATGATGGCACCCAGTTGGACTAGGGTTAAGTGCTGCAATAAGCTGAAACTGCGCCGGAAATTCCATTTGTCTGGCCGCGCGTGAAATCGTCACTGTTCCTCTTTCCATTGGCTCGCGTAGCGAGTCTAGCACTTTACGCTCAAATTCAGGGAGCTCATCTAAAAACAAAACACCATTATGCGCTAGCGATATTTCACCGGGTTTAGGGTTAGACGAACCACCCACCAGAGCAACTGCAGAGCAAGTGTGGTGCGGGTTACGAAACGGTCGCTGACGCCAATTGGTTAAATCAATTGAATGGCCAATAATTGAATATAAAGCAGCAGTATCAATGGCTTCATCATCAGACATGGTTGGCATTATGGTAGCCATTCGTTGTGCAAGCATTGATTTTCCGGTGCCTGGTGGACCTAAAAATAGTAGATTATGCCCACCCGCAGCGGCAATTTCTAATACACGCTTTGCACCAGGTTGGCCTTTTACATCACTTAAATCGAGTAAAAAATCTGGCGCTTGGGTACAATCAGGGTAGGTAATATTGAGCGGTAAAGATTGTTGATTGAGCAAGTCTCCCCATACCTCTTGAATAGAACTGACGGCTTTTCGCTTTACACCACTGACTAGGCTGGCCAAACTGTCATTTTCAAGAGGCAGAAAACAGCAACGATTTTGCTCTTTAGCTCCGAGTACTGAGGGTAAAATGGCATTTACCGCACGTATTTCACCATTAAGTGCAAGCTCACCGTAAAATTCGTACTTATGAATATCAGGGCAAACTATTTGTCCCGATGCGACCAAAATACCTACCGCAATCGCAAGGTCAAATCGCCCTCCATCCTTAGGAAGATCGGCAGGTGCTAAATTAACGGTAATACGCTGATCGGGAAATCCAAATTGCGAGTTTTCTAGAGCACTACGTACTCTATCCTTGGCCTCTTTAACCGACGCCTCAGGTAAGCCGACGATATGAAAGGCGGGTAAACCATTCCCTAAATGTACTTCAACCATCACCTCGGGGGCGTTGATCCCCACCTGCGCGCGAGAAAATATACGGGCTAACGACATTCCTTATCCTAGGGTCTGTTGACCTTTCAAGGTTAAATTTGCAGCAGTCTGTTTGGTATTTAGGCAAGGCAGAGCCTATATCGTGTGGTTATTCCCCATAAATAGGCGATAACGAAGCATTAGTGCCAAACAGGCGCTGCCCGAAGGGTTCTGCCTAGGGGCGATTTACTCTTTGTTGCTCGGTTTTCACTTAGTCCACTAGGTTACAAACCTCGCGCCGCGATTAAATCGCCCCTAGTTTGAACAAACTTTAATCCGCAAAGGTCAACAGGCCCTAGTTAACAGCTGTATTAACCCAGTTTAGTCAGGATATTTAAAAACATGTAATATAATCTTCCATTTAATCGCCGAGAAACGTAGCAATAAGGTCATTAACATACTTAATATCATTGCCACTTCCACCGTTAGCGATAGGTTGATACTTAATGTATAGACAATGCCACCAGCAATACAGGTAATAGCATACAGCTCACCTTTAAGCAGCATTGGAATATCGCGGGCAAGCACGTCGCGAATAAGCCCACCAAAACAGGGGGTTATTACAGCCATAATCACAACCGTCATATCTGGCATACCAGCCAATTGCGCTTTTTGCGCTCCCATGACCGCAAAAAAGGCTAAGCCAAACGCGTCAGCGGTTTGCAATACATAGTATGGAATGGATTTTTGCTTATTGATCAGTCGTGTAGTAACCAGAACCGCCACCAAAATAGCGTAGAAGTAGCTTTGGTCGTGTAACCAAAATACGGGCTGGTCGAGTATCACATCGCGAACGGTACCGCCGCCAATAGCCGTAACAGTTGCAAGTACAACTACACCAAAGCCATCCATTTTCTTTTCATAGGCTACCAAGGTGCCTGAGATAGCAAATACCGCCACACCTATTAAATCAAACCAGTGATAAAGTTCAGTCATAATTTTGATTACAAAAAGTTTTAAAGAGTTTAGTGCATAGCATACTAAATATTCAGCAATAACACTTTCAAAAAGTAGAATTAGAAAAGAACAGCAGGTATACGTGTTAAAAATAGCGTGAGGGAATATGAATTTTAGGCATAAAAAAACACGCTTTAGGCGTGTTGCTTTACTATAACTGTTTATTTCAGTGGTTGCGGGAGCCGGAATTTAATAGACAACCTTTACTGGCTAATGGAGAGTTGAGACCGACGAGCTATCCATTTCACTGAATTTCAGACATAAAAAAACACTCTTATAGAGTGTCGATTCATTATAACTTGATTTCAGTGGTTGCGGGAGCCGGATTTGAACCGACGACCTTCGGGTTATGAGCCCGACGAGCTACCAGACTGCTCCATCCCGCGCCTGAAATATTAAGTGTTATTTTACTTCTTACTTAATTAAAGAAGTCAGCCAACTCTATAAAGAATTGGTTGCGGGAGCCGGATTTGAACCGACGACCTTCGGGTTATGAGCCCGACGAGCTACCAGACTGCTCCATCCCGCGCCTGTATATTTTAAGTCTATCGACTACTTAATTTAATCTCTTAAGTTAGAGTTTTACAGCACCAAATCTAACGAAGAGAATTGGTTGCGGGAGCCGGATTTGAACCGACGACCTTCGGGTTATGAGCCCGACGAGCTACCAGGCTGCTCCATCCCGCGCCTGTAATTTCTTAGTAACAGTATTGTGTTATTCACAAGCCTGTTTCGAAGAGAGCGCTATAATATAGGAATAAACCTATAATGCAAGGTTTTACTAATTAAAAGCGTTTAAGTGAACAAAAACCCATCAAACAGTGGTATTTACAGTAATCGTTGATGTGGATTTATCATTTTTTGCCACTCCCAGTCGGGATGACCCATAACAATAAAGTCAGGATTTTCTGTGCTTTCTCTTTGGTTATACGTTAAAGGATTAAATTCAGCGTCGGTAATACAGCCGCCCGCTTCTTCAACAATAACTTGCGATGCACCCGTATCCCACTCACCTGTAGGACCTATTCTTAAAAAACAATCTGCTTTACCCTCGGCAACAATACACGCCTTAAGTGAACACGAACCTAAAGCCACCGTTGCAAATTGCGCATTTAGATACTGGCTAACTGCTTCTATTTTTTGCCGGCGGCTTACAGCCAAAGTTAAACTCTCGGGCGGTGCAACAAATATTTGTTTATCGTGCTCACCTTCACGCTTAAATGCCCCATTTTTAGCCGTTGCATAATAGGTCACGCCCTTTGCTGGCCAATGAATAACCCCCAACACTGGGTGGTTATTTTCTATCAATGCAATATTAACGGCAAAGTCACCACTTTCGAGTATAAATTCACCGGTGCCATCCATTGGGTCAAGCAACCAATAACGTTGCCAGTGCTGTCTATCTTGCAACGCTGGAATGGGGGTTTCTTCTGACATAATAGGAATGTCGGGAGCAAGCGCATTTAAACCTGCCACGAGCACATCATTTGCAGCTAAATCTGCTTTTGTTACTGGCGTATTATCTGATTTTTCTTGCTGACCAATATCGTCTTTTTTATACAAAGACATAATGGCATCCCCTGCACTTTGCGCAAGCTCAATACATGGCTCTAGAAGTTTATTCATTAATGTCTCCTGAGGCTAAATACTTATCTAATAATAGCAGAGCCGCAACACTACGTGCTTCAGTAAAGTCAGGTTGTTCTAATAACGACTGCCACTGTGAAAGTGGCCATTTCACAACCACTAAGGGCTCAGGCTCATCGCCTAGTAAGGTTTCAGGATATAAATTTTTAGCAAACAAAATATGCATGGTTGCGTTAAAATAGCTCGGTGCCATAGTGACCGTTTTAAGCGGTTTAAAGTATTCAGCGCCAAAGCCAATTTCTTCTTTGAGCTCTCTGTTTGCAGCCTGTTCAGGCGTTTCACCTGGGTCAATGAGCCCTTTGGGAAACCCTAACTGATAGTCATTGGTGCCTGCACAATACTCACGAACCAGTAATAACTCATTTTCAGTGGTCATAGGTACAATCATAACGGCTCCACGACCACCGCCGCGAATTCGCTCATACTGACGCTCTTCGTTATTTGAAAACTTAAGCTCTAAAGACTCCACAGTAAATAAGCGACTTTTAGCGACAACATTATTACTGAGAATTTGTGGTGGTGTTGGGTGCTTTTTCTGTGTCATGGGCATCAATTTGCTATCATTGCAGTTATACTAATCATATACCCAAATGAGTATAAGATGCGAGTTTCAGTTTGAATTAAAAGCAATTTAATTGAGCAAATAATTCTCGGGTTTAGCTAAGGTTAATTCTTTATTTTAGGCTACGAATACGCTCTTAATATAATATTGTCGGATTTATACCTTAATAACTCAATTTACAAAGTTCATTAATCTACTTCATCGCAACTTATTCATTTCAAAAAGTAGTTTTCACAAGGATACATCATGCTCAACTGGTCAAAAATCGATACTGTATTACTCGACATGGATGGAACTTTACTTGATTTACATTACGACACTGACTTTTGGCTCAATGTTGTACCCCAACAACACGCTCTGGCTCAAAATATCAGTTTTGAGGAAGCCCGCGTAGATATCTTAAAACGCTATCAGGCTGTGAGTGGCAAAATTCAGTGGTACTGCTCTGACTATTGGGAGGCACAGCTAAACTTACCTATTCTCGAACTAAAGCGCCAGTCTGCCCACTTAATCAAAATTCGTGAAGACGTTCCGCATTTTTTAACTGAACTTAGACGAGCAGGTAAAGAGCTCATTTTGCTGACTAATGCCCATCCTGAATGCGTCATGCTTAAATTTGAACATACCGCTATTGATAACTATTTAGACGGGGTGGTATCGACTCATGAATATGGAGTAAGTAAAGAGCAACAAAGCTTGTGGCATAAAGTGCAAGGGGACTTAGGGTTTGATAAACGCCGCACTTTATTTGTAGATGACAGTTTACCGGTATTAAATGCCGCACGAAAATACGGCATTGAGCATTTACTTGCGGTTGCTAACCCTAATAGTCAGCAACCACATAACGATATAAGCGATTACTTAAGCGTAACCGACTACCGCGCTATTATATAATTAGCTTTTTGGGTAACGCGCTACTAAGCCTTGATATACCTGTTTTGCAAAATCTGCATGTTCAGTATCAAGGCTTTTAACTACTTCTACTAAGTGTTCGTTATCTTCTTGACCATGCCATACTTTAATGTAGCTGCCATCTTTGTAGCCATGATCTTGGCGGAAAAAGTTAAGCGTATTTTTACCTACATAACCACGGTATAAATCATCAATATCCATGCCCATTTGTGCCATACAACCGGCAAATGCTGATGCATTAAACGCTTTATTGGCAACAGCACTGGCTGCTAATAATTCAAGTGTTTGTTTAAAGTCATCACCTTGTTGTGGTGCACTCATTTCGGCTTGTAGTTTTGTTGCTATTTGCTCGTAGCTAGTCTCACCGTCAATACGCAACGATAAGCCAAAGTGAAAAATATCAACCAGCTCTAAAATCACCTGTTCAGTATCTGGTGTTTGTTTTTTCCACCATTTCCAACCGTAATGGTCTAACATTTCTGCACATTCAACCCAAATAGCTCGGTACCATTCAAAGCCTTGGCTAAACCATTGCTCATGTACTTTAGTATTCATGGCATTTTGCATTTCTAGCATAACAACTAGCTTGTTTAAATTCGCAGACATATTGGTTCCACTGTTGGATTTATAATTAGGGTAATAATACAGATAATATAACTTAACGACCAGCCGAAAACTCATGCCATGAGTTGATCAGGTCAACAAAGTCTTCAAAACCACAACCGCTGCTTAAATCATTCTCTTCAAGCATTAATTCGTCATCTTGGTAGGCTAATATATCTTCGTTATCTTGATGCAGCGCATGCGCTTCAAATAACGCTTCATCTTTAGAAAGGATCAGGTCAATTTCTTGACCTTTAAGTGTTAACGGTTCAAAGCTTGAACTCACCGAGCTAATAAGCGCCAGCACCATAGCCACTTTGTCTTTGCCTATTTCTTCATTTAACCAACGGCCTATAATCGCATGCTCGCTGCTTATTTTAATTCTTAACCCACTAATAGGGTCGCGAATAAATTGGTATTCCATAACTTTATTCCAGTACTGCTAATTACAATAGATTATAACCTAGTCAGTTATGAATAACGCAAGCCAGATACAAAAATAGCGCCGCAAGGCGCTACTTAACCTGAACTCTGGTTAAGAGATTTACTAACATATTGAATAAAATGATATTTATGTTTATTTTCTCTAGCCAGAGATTTTCACTGAAAACAAGGCGAAATTACGCGTCAATAGCTAGTCTATTGCAAGTAAATTCAACGCAGTTAGCGCTCAAAATAGCTGCTAGAGATAGATTTATTATCCAGAGTTCAGGTTATTTAGTATCATCAATATAGCTAACCGCCTGAGCGATAGCGGGCAGCATCAATAATTGCCCATAAATGGAATACGGCCCCAACAATAGCTGGAACAACTAAGAACCATAACGCGTAACCGCCAAAAACCAAAATGGCAAACACCAGCGCCGATAAAATACGACCCTGCACCAACTGCCCTAAACCCGGGAAAAAAATATTACATAGAGCGGCTATTACATTTCCGCCAGAACCTTGTTGAGACATACTAACCTCTGTAGTTTAATTAATTTTGTATTTGTACTTATTGTTTATACTTACACACTTTATGCCAATTTATTAAGGCTTACAAATCATACAGTTAAATTATTACGAATTTATCGCTTTAGTATTTTTTGCCAAAAATAAGTCAAATTAGCAATTTTAAATAGCTATTTTAGTTACTTGCTCAGTTTATACTGT
Source organism: Pseudoalteromonas sp. 11L1 (assembly GCF_055397545.1). The sequence goes on from NZ_AP041141.1 coordinate 598,301, forward strand.
TCACTATTCAACAACTTAAATACCTATTTTATAAATAGCTGTTTATAAAAACAGTATTTTATTTAGCCTAACAAAAACACCTGTTATACTGCTCTCATTATTGATTAAAAAGGCGTAACGATGGACGTTTCAGAATTACTCGATGGCTTAAATGATAAACAACGCGATGCCGTTGCAGCGCCATTACAAAACATGCTGGTATTAGCAGGAGCAGGTTCAGGTAAAACTCGAGTATTGGTTCATCGTATTGCCTGGTTAATGCAAGTAGAGCAAGCCTCTGCCTACAGTATTTTTGCGGTAACCTTTACCAATAAAGCCGCTAAAGAGATGCGCTCAAGAGTTGAAGAAACTCTAAAAGCCCCTGTTGGTGGCATGTGGATTGGTACTTTCCATGGTTTATCGCACCGAATTTTACGGGCGCATCACCGTGAAGCAAATTTACCTGAAGCCTTTCAAATTTTAGACTCAGACGATCAGCTTCGCATGATCAAGCGCTTGTTAAAATCGATGAATATTGATGATAAAAAATGGCCAGCCAAACAGTTTGGTTGGTACATAAGCGCTAAAAAAGACGAAGCTCTGCGCCCTAAAGATATTCAGGCATACGATATTAACGAGCAAATGATGCTGCGCGTTTACGCAGCCTATCAAGAAGCTTGTGATAGAGCGGGCCTAGTTGATTTTGCTGAAATATTACTACGTAGTTATGAGGTTCTTAAAAACAACCCAACCCTGCTTCGTCATTATCAGCAGCGCTTCGCACACATGCTAGTAGACGAGTTTCAAGATACCAATACTATTCAATATGCATGGCTAAAATTACTTGCGGGCGACACTAGTAGTATTATGATTGTAGGTGATGATGACCAAAGTATTTACGGTTGGCGTGGCGCTAAAATTGAAAATATCAAACGCTTTTTAACAGACTTTGATGCAGAGACGATTCGCCTTGAGCAAAACTATCGCTCGACTGCCACTATTCTTAAAGCGTCTAATGCGCTTATACAAAATAACTCCGAGCGTATGGGTAAAAGCTTGTGGACTGACGGTAACGACGGCGAACCAATTTCTATTTATGCTGCCTTTAACGAGCTAGATGAAGCGCGCTTTGTGAGTAGCAAATTACGCAGCTGGCTAAATGCCGGAAATGCGCTACAGGATGCGGCTATTTTGTATCGTAGTAATGCGCAATCGCGGGTACTTGAAGAAGCGATGCTACAAGAAGGTTTAAAATACCGAATTTATGGTGGTATGCGATTCTTCGAACGTCAAGAAATTAAAGATGCCCTCTCATACTTACGCTTAGTGGGTAACCGCCAAGATGATGCCGCATTTGAGCGTGTAATTAATACCCCAGCCCGAGGCATTGGTGACAAAACATTAAGCCATATTCGTGACTGCGCTCGCGCTGAATCTTTGCCGCTTTGGTATGCTGCTAAAGCCATTGTAGAACAACAGCATTTATCGGGTCGTGCATCAGGAGCGGTTGCCAAGTTTGTCGAACTTATTGAGCATATTGAAGATAAAATTAGTGACTTAACGTTGCATGAGCAAGCTAAATACGCAATTCAAACCTCAGGGTTAATGGCTATGTATCAGGCTGAAAAAGGCGAGAAAGGCCGCGCTCGAGTAGAAAACTTAGAAGAATTAATTAGTGCCTGCGATCAGTATGAACTCCCTGAAGAAGAAGAGTTTAGCTCGCCACTACAAGGCTTTTTAGCTTACACCTCACTTGAGTCTGGCGAAGGTCAAGCCGATGAACATGAAGATGCTGTACAAATGATGACGCTTCACTCAGCTAAAGGCTTGGAGTTTCCTTTAGTGTTTATGGTCGGTGTTGAAGAAGGTATGTTTCCATCTCAGCAAAGTAATGAAGAAACCGGCCGTTTAGAAGAAGAGCGCCGCCTTTGTTACGTGGGTATGACCCGTGCTATGGATAAGCTGTATATAAGCCATGCCGAAAGCCGCCGCTTATATGGCCAAGAGAAATATCACAGCCCATCGCGCTTTTTACGTGAAATACCCGAAGACTGCGTAGAAGAAATTCGCATTAAAACACAAGTATCTCGCCCGCCTACAGCCGGTCGCTTTAGCGCATCGGTTAGCCATGCTGCATTTGAAGAAAGCGGATTTAACTTAGGTCAACGCGTGCTGCATGCAAAGTTTGGCATTGGCACCGTACTCAATTACGAAGGCAGTGGCGCACAATCTCGCGTACAAGTTAACTTTGACGACTTAGGCAGTAAGTGGTTAGTAACAGCTTATGCAAGATTACAAGCCGTTTAACCGCGTTGTAGAGCGTGTACAGCAACAACTTGCGAATGCGAAACATCGCCAGTTACTGCTGCTTACAGGCGATAAAAACTGGTGTTATGAGCAATGTACTCAGCTGCTTGCTCATTTGCAGCACCCTTCTTTTGTACTGTCAAAAAGCACTCATTTAATTAATGCACATTGGCCAGAGCATACCCACCAAATTTTAGGGCAAGAGTGCGCCCATGCTGTTTATGACGGCTACAGTGGACTGGTGCCAGATAAACTAGCTGCGCTTAGTGGCGTTGTGCAAGCAGGTGGTTTTTTAATTATATTGCTACCCGAACTTAAAGAACTTGAACACTGGTGTGATGACGCCCTTCCCTTATTTCAATCTTTTGGGCAAATGCACCCTTACAGCTTTTTTAACCAACGCTTAGCTCACTTACTAAGCAAAACTACTTTACTGCATTTTAGCCAGCAAAATGGTTGGCAGTGTATTACCGATACGAATCTATCAACTGGTGAAATTGACTTTACCGAGCAACAACAGTGTATTGAATTAATAATAAAAACAGCAAACGGACGAGCAAATCGACCATTATTAATTAATGCAGATCGGGGAAGAGGAAAATCAGCCGCATTAGGTATTGCAGCAAGTAAACTCAGCGATAAAAACATACTTATTTGCTCTATGCAATTTCGTGCTTTGCACAGTAGTTTTAAGCACTTAGCGAGTGAGCTTGATATAGATTATCGAGCTGGCGATAAACACATTGCAAACATGCACTATGTGGCGCCTGATCAACTACTGAACGAACAACCGCAGTGCGATTTGCTATTAATTGATGAAGCAGCAGCAATCCCTGTTCCAATTCTCATAAAAATTCTTCACCTTTATCCTCGCGTGGTCTTTTCAAGCACTATGATTGGCTATGAAGGTAATGGTCGCGGTTATATTTTAAAGTTTACTCGTTACCTCAAAACGCATTTTAAAAACATGCGTAGCATCAGTCTTGAGCAGCCAATCCGTTTTGCAAAGCACGATCCTTTAGAGCTGCACCTTCGTACACTCTTAGCTTTGGATGCAGAACATCACAGCGCTAGTTTGAATACTGCTCCCCTACAATTTAAGCATCTGCAAGCAAATCAACTTACTAACGACGAACCACTGCTTCATCAAGTTGTTGGCTTACTAACACTGGCACATTATCAAACCAGTGTGAATGACTTACGTCACTTACTAGATGCCGCTGGGCAACGCCTATTTGTTTGTCAACAAGGTGATAATATTCTTGGTGTGTGTTTAGTAGCGATAGAAGGTGGCTTTACTACATCGTTGAGTAATGAAGTAGTGCAAGGTAAGCGCCGCCCTCAAGGGCACTTAATGGCTCAAAGCCTTGCACAATTAAGCTTTAAACCTGAGGTATTAAAACAACACTGCGCTCGCGTGGTACGAATTGCTATTGACCCAGAACAGCACAACAAGCACCTAGGAACACAATTACTTCATTACAGTGAACAGCAATTACAAAACGAATGTGATTGGTTTGGTGCTAGCTTTGGGGCTAATGCGCAATTACTTAGTTTTTGGCAAAATAATGACTTTAATTTGGTAAAGCTGGGTTTTCAAAAAGATAAGGCAACCGGCGAACATAGCGCATTGGTTATTAAAAGCTTAACTAAAAATGACCAACTACTAGAGCAATTAACAGCCCAGTTCGAAGCTGATTTTCCTTTGCAATTGCTCAGCCATTTTAGTCAGCTAGATTATAAACTGGTAGCAAAAATTGTTTCACGCTTTAATACCCATACCATCAGCATAGCCGATCAATCAAGATTAAAGTCTATGTTAACAAGTGACTATCAGCTCTTTAATATTAAACCTTTACTATGGAGGAGTTTTTGGGCATCTCCTCTTAGCTTGCCAAATGATGAGGATAATTTCCAATCTATTTTTATTAGGCTAGTATTACAAAATTGGACACCTAAAAATATCCAAACTGAGCTAGGTTTGAATGGCACCAAGTCATTTAATATATTATTAAAAAAGGCTGTAGATAACTGGTATGAGCGCACTTCGCATAATAATACACCTTAGCATTGCCTCTGTCGCATTAGCCTTAGGGCAGCCTATAGCCTATGCAGAGCAAGATAATAGCAAAGTTATTAAACTTGGTATGTCTACAGCGCTTAGCGGACCGGCTCAAAATATTGGCCTACAGTTGCATAAAGGCAGTAGCATTTACTTTAACAAGGTTAATAATGCTGGTGGTATAAACGGTGCTCAGATACAACTTCTAGTTGCTGACGATAACTACGAACCAAAGCAAACCGTTAATAATACCCGTACTTTTATTTATACCGACAAAGTCGATGCACTGTTTGGTGCTATGGGCACCCCAACTAGCCACGCTATTATACCTTTACTAGAGCAGTCACAAACCCCGTTCATAATGCCTTTTAGCGGGGCGAGCTTCCTACATGATAAATCACGCGCTAACATATTTAATCTAAGAGCCAGCTATAATGACGAAGCCGCAGAGCAAATTAAATACTTAGTAGAGGAGCGTAAACATACAAAGATAGGGCTATTTATTCAAGCAGATGAGTTTGGCTTGTACGTCGAATCAGGGCTAAGAAAAGAGCTAACAAAATATCAACTTTCGCCTATAAAAGTCGCGCGTTACCAACGTAATAGTCATGATGTAGCATCAGCGCTTAATGCATTACAAGCCAGCGGGGTGACAGCTATCTGTTTAGTTGGTACCTATGCGCCACTTGGTGAGTTTATAAATAGTGCATATGCGAAGAACTTTACCCCAGACTATACTAGTGTCTCTTTTGTACCTAGCTTTGACTTATTTGATGAAGTAACTTCTCCCTCTCATATTATGGTTACTGAAATTGTTCCCAATCCACTCACTTGTAGCGATGATTTTTGCAATGAGTTTTTAGCTGATATGCAAGCAAGCAAGATTACAAAACCCAATCGTCTTCATTTTGAAGGTTATATTAATGCCATGGCATTTAGCAAGGCAGCGGCAAGCTGCAAATTACCACTTAAACACTCGTGCCTAATGAATGAGCTTAATTCACTGTTAATAAATGATAAAATAATCAAAAAGTTTTTTATTGATACAAAAAATAAAAATAAGCGTAATGTATATCGCTCTTATTATGTGAATAAATAAGTACCTTCCAAATATTGTTCTATCCTTAATATACAAACTAAGTATGTGAGGAAACTATGGACTTAATTAACTTTAAAGTGGGTTATAAAACCATTTCACTTAAGATTCTTGATATCTTATTAACGGAACAATTTAATAATAACCTCACGGTGTTACCTAACGACAATAAAAGCTTTTTGGGCGTTAAAGATTATATGGGGATCCCAACCCCTGTATTTGATCTTGGAATCATTTTAAATGGAGTTTCTACTGAGCGCAGTAATTTAGATGCTTTAAAGCAACTTAAATCTTGGCAAAAACAACTAATTGCTTGGTTTAATAAATTAGAGCAAGAACTACTCGTTTCGCAAAGCTCGTTAAAAACAAATCAGTATGAGCTTACTGATTTTGAACAGTTTTATACAGAGTTTAAAACGGATAATGATGAATTAAAAAATACCATGTCACGCTTTGATAACCCGTTTAAATCGCTCCTAAACAAATTGACCAGTGCGATAGATGCATATAAACAAGGCAACAATAAACAAGTCGGTACTCAACTTGAGATTATAAGAAGGCATGAACTTATTCACCTAGAGCGTTTATTTGACTCGGCAATAGAGCAAATCACTTTAGATTATAAACCTATTATTGTTTTTACTACTAAAGATGGGTTGAACCCTCATATAGGCCTGTTAGTTGATAAAGTGGAAGATAATATTGAATATAAAAAAGAGGATATTAAACCACTAGATAAGCTCACTGAAGTTGGTTTTGATATTGACCCCCAAACAAGAAACATGATGTATGGTCTAATTAAGCTTGCTGATAAACATAGTGTACTTATTGATCCTAGCGCAATATTTAAGCCCAAAGAGCTTGAACCAACTAGTAGCGCTCAAGAGCAAGAAACTGAAGCCTATGGACTGTTTTAAGAATGCTTCCTTTACACCCGTAAAAGCCCGACTCTTTTGAGTCGGGCTTTCTACAATTTGAAGCATGGTAATGTCGTAGTGTCCACAGCGATGGAAAGCCACATAACAAATGGGATACTCTCTATGCGTCGGGAGTCCCTTCGCTCGCCCAACCTACGCGATAGTGCTGGGTGAGTGTGTGCTTTTTACTTTTCTGCAGACGTAAAAAAGCCCGACTCTTTCGAATCGGGCTTTCTCTTATTTGGAGCCTGGTAATGACCTACTTTCACATAACAAATGCTACACTATCATCGGCGCTGTTTCGTTTCACTACTGAGTTCGGCATGGGGTCAGGTGGGTCCAAAACGCTATTGTCACCAAGCAAATTTGGTGTCAGTCCGTATTACTACGCACTAACTAAAATTTGGAATTTCTGATAATAAAGTTTTCAGTAATCTACTTTAGTCTATTAACTTCTTCGCTTGTTTCACTATCACATAAAACGCGTTTGGCGTTGTATGGTTAAGCCTCACGGGTAATTAGTACAAGTTAGCTTAATGGCTCACACCACTTCCACATCTTGCCTATCAACGTTGTAGTCTTCAACGGCCCTTCAGAGACTTTAAAAGTCTAGTGAGAACTCATCTCGAGGCCTGCTTCGCGCTTAGATGCTTTCAGCGCTTATCAGTTCCGAACGTAGCTACCGGGCAATGCCATTGGCATGACAACCCGAACACCAGCGGTTCGTTCACTCCGGTCCTCTCGTACTAGGAGCAACCCCTCTCAATTCTCAAACGCCCACGGCAGATAGGGACCGAACTGTCTCACGACGTTCTAAACCCAGCTCGCGTACCACTTTAAATGGCGAACAGCCATACCCTTGGGACCGACTTCAGCCCCAGGATGTGATGAGCCGACATCGAGGTGCCAAACACCGCCGTCGATATGAACTCTTGGGCGGTATCAGCCTGTTATCCCCGGAGTACCTTTTATCCGTTGAGCGATGGCCCTTCCATTCAGAACCACCGGATCACTATGACCTACTTTCGTACCTGCTCGACGTGTCTGTCTCGCAGTTAAGCTGGCTTCTACCATTACACTAACCGTACGATGTCCGACCGTACTTAGCCAACCTTCGTGCTCCTCCGTTACTCTTTGGGAGGAGACCGCCCCAGTCAAACTACCCACCAGGCACTGTCCGTAACCCCGATTCAGGGGCCAACGTTAGAACATCAAAACTACAAGGGTGGTATTTCAAGGACGACTCCACAAAAACTAGCGTCTCTGCTTCAAAGTCTCCCACCTATCCTACACATGTAGGTTCAATGTTCAGTGCCAAGCTGTAGTAAAGGTTCACGGGGTCTTTCCGTCTAGCCGCGGGTACACAGCATCTTCACTGCGATTTCAATTTCACTGAGTCTCGGGTGGAGACAGCGTGGCCATGGTTACACCATTCGTGCAGGTCGGAACTTACCCGACAAGGAATTTCGCTACCTTAGGACCGTTATAGTTACGGCCGCCGTTTACCGGGGCTTCGATCAAGAGCTTCTCCGAAGATAACCCCATCAATTAACCTTCCGGCACCGGGCAGGTGTCACACCGTATACGTCATCTTGCGATTTTGCACAGTGCTGTGTTTTTAATAAACAGTCCCAGCCACCTGGTCACTGCGGCTCCAATCAGCTTAGAGAGCAAGTCTCATCACCAATCGGAGCGTACCTTCTCCCGAAGTTACGGTACGATTTTGCCTAGTTCCTTCACCCGAGTTCTCTCAAGCGCCTTAGTATTCTCTACCTGACCACCTGTGTCGGTTTGGGGTACGATTCGGTATAATCTGAAGCTTAGAGGCTTTTCCTGGAAGTATGGCATCAGCAACTTCATCACCGTGGTGACTCGTCTCGTGTCTCAGCCTAACAGTAACCCGGATTTACCTAAGTCACTAGCCTACACACTTTCACATGGACTACCATCGCCATGCTTGCTTAGCCTGCTCCGTCCCCCCATCGCAATTATACCAAGTACGGAAATATTAATCCGTTTCCCATCGACTACGCCTTTCGGCCTCGCCTTAGGGGTCGACTTACCCTACCCTGATTAACATGGGATAGGAACCCTTGGTCTTCCGGCGTGCGGGTTTTTCACCCGCATTATCGTTACTCATGTCAGCATTCGCACTTCTGATACGTCCAGCATACCTCCCGGTACACCTTCAACCGCTTACAGAACGCTCCCCTACCACTCAGAATAAATTCTGAATCCGCAGCTTCGGTGCATAGTTTAGCCCCGTTACATCTTCCGCGCAGACCGACTCGACCAGTGAGCTATTACGCTTTCTTTAAAGGATGGCTGCTTCTAAGCCAACCTCCTGGCTGTCTGGGCCTTTCCACATCGTTTCCCACTTAACTATGACTTTGGGACCTTAGCTGGCGGTCTGGGTTGTTTCCCTCTTCACGACGGACGTTAGCACCCGCCGTGTGTCTCCCGGATATTACTTTACGGTATTCGGAGTTTGCAAAGGGTTGGTAAGTCGGGATGACCCCCTAGCCTTAACAGTGCTCTACCCCCGTAAGTATTCGTCCGAGGCTCTACCTAAATAGATTTCGGGGAGAACCAGCTATCTCCCGGTTTGATTAGCCTTTCACTCCTAACCACAGGTCATCCCCTAACTTTTCAACGTTAGTGGGTTCGGTCCTCCAATTGATGTTACTCAATCTTCAACCTGCCCATGGCTAGATCACCGGGTTTCGGGTCTATACCTTGCAACTATTCGCCCAGTTAAGACTCGGTTTCCCTACGGCTACCCTAATCGGTTAACCTCGCTACAAAATATAAGTCGCTGACCCATTATACAAAAGGTACG